>CANLED010000084.1 GCA_947489175.1 Chitinophagaceae bacterium
AGAGGCCTCAAGAATAGCAGTAATTTGAGGAACACCGGCACCTGCTACGATACGTGTTGTACAAATTGAACCTGGCCCAATACCCACTTTAACACAATCAGCGCCTGCCTCTGCCAAAGCTTTTGCACCAGCAGCAGTTGCCACATTTCCTGCTATTATATTTAATTTATTAAAGTTTTTTCGAAGGATTTTCAACGAATCAACTACACCTTTTGTATGACCATGGGCACTGTCTAAACAGACAACATCAACACCTATTTGCTGCAACGCTGCTGCTCTTTCTAGCAAATCTTTTGTAATTCCCAAAGCCGCTCCTACTCTTAAACGTCCAAACTCGTCTTTCACTGCGTTTGGACAACTTTGCAATTGTAAAATGTCTCTGTATGTAATTAGCCCAATTAGTTGTCCCCCTTTGCTAACAACAGGTAATTTTTCTATTTTGTAGTTCTGAAGTATTTTTTCTGCTTTGAATAGGTCTGTTCCCTCTGGTGCTGTCACCAGATTTTCACTTGTCATTACCTCACTTACCTTTTTTTTCTTGTCAGTTTCAAACCTTAGGTCACGATTGGTTAATATGCCCACCAATTTATTTGCTGAGTTCACAATGGGAATACCGCCAATTTTATTGTCTTTCATCAACTTGAGGGCGTCTGCAATGGTGGCATCTATTTGCAAAGTAATCGGATCGATGATTAAGCCACTTTCGCTTCGCTTTACACGACGAACTTGTTCAACTTGGTTTTCTATAGACATGTTTTTATGCAAAATTCCTATTCCTCCTTCTCGGGCCAAAGCAATTGCCAATGGAGCTTCTGTTACGGTGTCCATTGCTGCTGATAACAAAGGAATATTTAATGTAATGTTTTTGGTAAGTTGAGCTGCTATGTTAACTTCTCTGGGTAAAACTTCAGAATAAGCCGGTACCAGGAGTACATCATCGAAGGTTAAACCTTCACCAAAAAATTTGGGAGTTTGTTGTTGCGTTCTTGTTGCCATATGCGAAGATAATAAAAATTTAAAAAAATATCAATTTGTGGTTTTAAATAGCTTTCCAGGAAACGAGACGACAAGACTTTTCATCTCTAGAGAAAGAATAATTGCAGCTATTGCACTGGGTTTCATTGAAGAGGCATAGCTGATTTCATCAATTGAAATGGGTTGTTTTTCCCGAATAATTTCGTAAATTATTTTTTCGTTAACTTCTAAAACCAGGAACAATTCTTGTTGAATTATTTTTTTTTGATGATTTATTGGAGCCCAGTTCATAAACTCCACAAGATCTTTTCCGCATGTAATCAAGTTTGCCTTATGTTGCCTAATTAGCTGATTGCAACCACTACTATGTTCATCAAGAGCCCTGCCTGGAAATGCAAGAACATCTTTGTTATAACTATTGCCAATATCTGCTGTAATCAAACTACCTCCTTTTTCGCTACTTTCAACAACAATGATGGCATCAGACATGCCTGCAACAACCCTATTCCGTCTAGGAAAATTTTGCTTATCTGGCTTTGTAGCATGAAAAAATTCCGTTAACAATCCTCCATTGCTTATCATTGATTTGGCAAGCTCTTTATTGGCAAATGGATATAAGTAATCAAACCCATGGCCTAATACAGCTATTGTTGGGATTTTATTTTTAACTGATTCTTTATGCACCATCGTATCAATGCCGTAAGCAAGTCCACTAATAACCAGTACCTTATGAGACGCTAAAGTTGATATTAATTCTGAAACGCGTTCCCTGCCATATTCTGTTGGAGTTCTTGTACCTACTATGCTGATAATTTTATCTTCGTTTAAATTAGCATTTCCTTTATAATAAAGCACGTGTGGTGAATCTATGCAATGTTCTAACCGATGTGGGTAAGATACAAATCCCTTTACAAGAACTTGAATGTGATTCTTATGAACAAATTCAATCTCTTTTTTTACCTGATCGAAGTCCCTAAACTGCTTGATTTGTGAAGCCCTTATTGCACCAAAACCTGGAAGGTGCTCCAATTCTCGCTTGCTGGCTTTAAATATTTCTTCAGCGGTATTGAATTGCTTTAACAAAATCCCAATATGGATGTCTCCTATTTGCGGTATCTTGGTTAGTGCTATGTGATATAATAACAAATCTTCATTCATGTATGTGGAAAATAATATCCTGCAATATTATCCACGTACACGGATGTTAAGAAGTGAAAAGTCTCCTCCGTGGTCGTTTTTTCCCCATTCAAAATGGATGAAAAAACAATTTGTATTTATTGAAAATTCTATTTTGCAATGATAACAACTTCTGTTCTTCTGTTCAAAGCGCGTCCCTCCTCTGTTTCATTGGATGAAATTGGATTTGTTGCACCAAAACCTTTGAACAACAGCCTTGCTATTTGTATCCCTTTTGTATTTAGATAAGAAATTACTGATTTTGCCCTGGCTTCTGATAAGGTTTTATTATCTACATCTTTTCCAATGTTATCTGTATACCCGTTGATTTGAATTTTAATTGTTGGGTTTTCATTCATCAACAGAACAAGTCGATCCAATTCAAGAATAGACTCTGGTAACAAATCAAATTTTGCTGAATTGAAAAATATATTTTTCAAGATGATATTTGCACCGACGTTGATTGTTTGTAGGGGTACATCTACAATTTTACTTTGACCAATGTTGCTATCTTCCGTATTAAATTGTGAAGAGTAAAATAAAGAACCCTTTTTATTTACATTGAAAGCATATTTTCTGCCTTTTGGAAGAATGGTTAAATAATTACCATCAGCATCTGTTTCAACCTGACTAACCAACCTACCTGTTTTAATATCAACCAACTCTACAGTGGCTTGTAGTCCAGATTTGCTATTTTGATCATACACCTTTCCTTGAACCCATGATGTTTCAACTGGCCGTATTCCTTCTCTTAGCTGAAATGTGTAAATGTCTAGCCCGCCTTTCCCCTCAGTCCTGTCACTTGCATAAAAGGCCATTTGTCCTTCAGCATCAACAATCATGCTTCCTTCATTGTTGACAGTGTTAATTGGAAAACCAACATTCAAAGGCTTTTCAAAACCATTTATCTTTTTTTTAGTTAAAAAGATATCAGATCCTCCATATCCTTGTAGTCCATCTGAAGTAAAGTATAGCGTTTCACCATCTGCATGCATAAAAGGAAAACTTTCATCTCCCGAAGTATTTATTGTTGAACCCAGATTCTCGGCTGCTGTCCACTTCCCATTTGCCATTCTATGTGAAACATAAATATCACTTCCTCCAAAACCACCTGTCCGATTTGAAGAAAAATATAAATCATTTTTATCTGGTGATAAACAAGGGGTTGACTCCCAGAACTCAGAATTGATTGATTTTCCTAGATTTTCTCGTTGTCCCCAAACTCCAGCTTGGTTGTAAGAAATATAAAGATCACATCCCCCATAGCTGTCCGGAAAATTACATCCTGCATACACAAGCCATTTGCCGTCTTGCGATACCTGCTGCCCCCCTTCATTCATAGGTGTATTGATTGCGCCAGTTAATGGAGATGCTGGCATCCATTGATTTCCCTGCTTTTCACTTGCATAGAAATCCTCATTATTGGCTACACGCTTGGTAAAAATCAATTTTTTCCCATCAATGGTTAGTGATGGAAAATATTCTGAAGTAACGGAATTAACGCCATCCCCAATGCCTATAATTTTTATTGACTCATCATAGGTTGAAGATTTCTTATAGTCCAATGCAAATTGAATATTTCGTTTTCTGTATTCTCCTGATTTAATGGAAGCTTCGTTAAGGCCCGGCTGCTTTAAAAAAACCTCAATAGCCTCTAATCCTTTTTCAAAATCGCCTTTTCCTGTGAGGTTAATTGCATAAGGCAGATAATATTCTCTTGCGTATTCAGGATCAGATGCAAATGCCCTTTCATAAGCTTGCACAGATTCTGCATATCTTTTTAACTCACCCAAAATGCCTGCTTGAGACAACATAGCATCAACATACATAGGATATGTTGTGAGCGCTGAACTCAATTGAATCAATGCTTCTTCGTATCTCCCTTCGTCTGCATCTGTCATTGCCTTTTCATAAAAAGCAACTGCCTTTTTAGAAACTTTTGTTGCATCGTATTTTTGTGCCCAAACCCCTTGGATTGTAAATACAAGTATTATTAAAATTATAAATTTTTTCATGCTACTTAAAGTTAAGAAATTTTCTATGTTCTAGGCTTATCTAGCTTGTTAAAAACAAGTCCTTAAAAGACAGTTACCGTTAAGGGATGTCAAGGAATTTATGTGTTTGCAATGACAAAATCCATTGTGGATTTTTTTTTATGTAGGCTATAATTAACGGATTTATTTCCCCTGACTTGCTCCATTCTGGTTGAAGGTAGAGCATGCATGCTGGTGATACTGCAGCAGCAAATTTTTCTGCCCACTCAAAATCTGTCTTGTTAAAAATCACAACTTTTAATTCATTGGCCTTTTGAATTACTTCTGGAAGTGGCGCCTTGAATTTCTTTGGGGATAAGCAAATCCAATCCCAATCTCCAGAGAGTGGATGCGCCCCAGATGTTTCGATGTGGGTTCTGATTCCATTTTTTTTCAACGTCAAAGTAAGTTCGTCTAGGTTATGCATTAATGGTTCTCCTCCAGTAATAACCGCTATGGGAGCGTTGTTATCAATAACAAATTTCACCATCGATTCAATTTGAACGAGGGGGTGTTTACTTGCATCCCAACTTTCTTTAACATCGCACCAAACACAGCCTACGTCGCAACCACCAAGCCTAAGAAAGTAAGAGGCATGGCCGGTGTAACGCCCTTCGCCTTGCAGTGTATAAAAATGTTCCATCAAAGGAAGTGAGGCGTTTACTTTTTGCATGTTTTAATCTTTTGCTTCACAGGCCTTAAAGGTATTCATCATCAATGCGGCAATGGTCATTGGACCGACACCCCCAGGCACAGGGGTAATGAAACTACATTTTGGAGCAACCTCTTTAAAGTCAACATCACCTTTTATTGAAAAACCTGATTTCTTTGTTTCATCAATTACTCTTGTAATGCCTACATCCACAATAACAACACCTTCTTTTACCATGTCGGCTTTGAGGAATTCTGGAATACCAAGTGCAGCAACAATGATGTCTGCTTGTAAACAAATCTCTTTAAGGTTGTGCGTGTGTGAATGACAAACAGTAACCGTGCAGTTACCTGGATATTCATTTTTACTCAACATGATGCTAATTGGTCTGCCAACTATGTTGCTTCGCCCAATTACTACAGCATGTTTTCCTTTTGTCTCAATTTTATAGTGTGCCAACATCAACAAAATCCCATATGGAGTTGCAGGATAATATGCGGGAAGTCCCTGAACCATGCGTCCCACACTCTCAGGATGAAATCCATCAACATCTTTTTCCGGGTAGATAGTTTCAATAACCTTTTGTTCAGAAATGTGCTTTGGCAAAGGCAGTTGAACCAAGATTCCATCAATGTCGAAGTCTTCATTCAACTCAGTAAGCTTAAAAATCAAGTTTTGCTCAGTAACATCTTCATCAAACCTAATCAGGGTAGATTTAAATCCAACTTCAGCACAAGATTTTACTTTTGAAGCAACATAGGTTTCGCTGGCTCCATTGTTTCCAATGAGTATAGCGGCTAAGTGCGGAACTTTTTTGCCATTCAACATGCGCTCCTCTGTTTGGGCTTTTAGGCGATCTTTTACAGCCTGTGATACTATTTTACCATCTAACAAGTTCATTACACAAAGTTAAGTCAGGAAAATGACATCAGAATGCGTTGTTTTCAACATGGAATCAAGCTCTCCGTAACCGCATATTTGCATTATGAAAAAAATATTCATTTTATCATTGGGTTTAATACCCCTATCGCTCAATGCCCAAGTAATTGGTGAACAAAGGTCGATCCTATCGCTAACTTCTAGCGGCTATCAAAAAAAACCAGATGTCTTTGGTTCCGCTGCTTTAATAGCTTCATCTGCTTTTGCTGAAAAAAGTCAAGTTGGCATTTATGGTGAAAACAGGTTTATGGTTAAACCCCTTTCGCCTATTCGCTTTGCCATGTGCATGCCTGTGGGCAACGGAGGCATTTCATTTTCAGGGAATTATTTGGGTGTCAATGGGATGCATTTATATGGATTATCAGCAGGGCATGGACTAAAACTGACAAATAAATTGGGGGTTGGATTGAAAATTGATGCCGGCATTTTTTCTGTCAGCAATGCAGAAAAGTTAAAAATGATTGGATACCAAGGTGGGATCATTTATCAATTGAGTGAAAAAACAATTGGAGGATTTCATTTTTCCAACAAGAGATACCTCCTATCAAACAAATTTAATAGCCCCCCAGGCGCTTATGCTGTTAACGCAGGAATTGGGTATCAAATCAATCCATCCATCTTCATTTCTTGCGAAATTATCAAAGAAACGGATAAGCCTGTTGCCATTGCACCTAACTTAAGTTGGATTATAAACTCAGCAATCAACTTAAAGGCAGGACTAATGCCACCCATGAATGATGGCTACATAGGAATTGGTTGGAACAGAAAGAAACAAGGATTTTTTATAGGAATTTCATCACACGCCTATCTTGGATTTTCGGGGGCCATAAGCTACACCTATGATATTAAATAAATGCTTAAAAATAGTCCTCATGTTGATGCTCTCTTCAGCAACGCTTCATGCCCAAGAGGAAGGAGAAGAATCTGAGCAGGCCGTTGAGAACATGGCAATGGAAGATGAAGGACAAATACAATTGCTGAATGAAAACATTGCAATTGGTGAACAAAAAAAATACAATATCAACAATGTATCAGAAACTGAATTATTTACCCTTCATTTTTTAACGCCTCAACAAATCAATCAATTTCTATTGTATAGAAAAACCTTGGGGGCATTCATTAGTATGCTAGAGCTTCAATCAATTCCCTACTGGGATATTGCCACGATAAAAAAAGCAACTGGCTATTTTAAACTTGAAAATGTTGTTCAAATTGTACCTGAAATGAAACAACGCTTTAAAGAAGGTAATCACATGTTACTTTACAGAACCGGGGGTTCAAAATTCGGCTACTCAAACGGATCCTCTACCGTTTTTAACAGCAGTGCTAACATTGAAAAAGGATACAAGCAATTGATCAAGTATAATTTTCAGTTTAAAAATCTGGTACAGTGGGGACTCACCGTAGAAAAAGATGCAGGTGAGAAAAATTTTGCAGATCATACAAGTGGATATTTTATGATTAGAAAGAAAGGAATAATCAATACAATGGTTTTGGGAGATTATTTGATTAGCATGGGGCAAGGACTCATACATTGGCAAGGGTATGCATTTGGGAAAAGTAATAATATAGTTGGAGGATATAGACAAGGAGATTTCATTCGCCCACATTCAGGATCAGATGAAAATAGGTACCACAGAGGGATTGCATTGACATTGGAAAAGAAAAAAATCACCCTTTCTGTTTTTGCAGGACAAAAAAAAATTGATGCCAACATCATGAATGATTCATCAAATGGCTTGTCACCAAGCCAATACATCAGTTCTTTTCTAACATCTGGACTGCATGCAAAAGAATCAGATCTGGCGGATAAAAATGCAGTAAAAGAAAGCATTGTAGGAGGAAAAATGGGTTTTCAATTTAAGCAACTCAAGATAAATGCAAACTATATAAATACGATATTTGATTTCCCCATAAAAAAAAGATTTCAACCATACAACTACTATTCTATTTATGGGAATCGATGGCAAAACAGCAGCATTGATTTCTCTACCAATACAAAAAAAATATTTCTATTTGGCGAAGCTGCCATCGATCAAAATTTAAACAAAGCACTTGTTACAGGATTGATTAAAAGCCTCGATCCAAAAGTTGATGCAACAATAATCTATAGAAACATCAGCAAAAAATTTAGGTCGATACAGTCAAATGCCATGACACAAAATACAGAAGCCAATAACGAAGAAGGTATTTTTTCTTGTATAAATGT
>CANLED010000085.1 GCA_947489175.1 Chitinophagaceae bacterium
AATTTGGCTCGGCGGGGTGGTGGAATAAAATTAAGGAAATCCACCACCCCGGCCTCTGTCTCGTCACCTTCGGCGACTCGCCAGAGTCCACCCCTCCTGTCCAGGAGGGGAGTCTTGTTTTGTTGCTCATACCACATTTTTGTTTCTACTCACAAAAACGTCATTACCTTTTTTTTAGGGTCCCCCTATAAACCATTCAGGATGACAGGGCTGTTCCCTTGTCCCTCGTCCCTTGGCTGTATCACCCTTGTCCCTCGTCCCTGGCTGTTTTAAAGAGCATTAAACTCTATCTCATGCTTCAACAGCTTCTTCAGCTGTGAAATGGTAACACGCTCAACTGACTGCGAAGTATCATTCTTAAAAACCAACGCATGCATGATCAATTTCGTTCTTGTATTGTAAACAACTTTCCAGCAGTAGTCAGGTACAGCAACACCATCTCCGATGCGTTGATTTCCATATATTCCTCCTGTATATATTTTTAGCAAATCCTTCTGGCTTTCCTTTCTGATGGTTGATTCCCAGCTTTTCCATGAACCCCTGTTCAGCCTTGGGTTTTGTGCCATGCAATTGTAATAGGAAAAAGTACATTTCTCTTTTTCGCAGTCAAACGCAAAATCTTCTGCATTTACCAAATGTCCTCTATCATACCCACTTTTTGCATAGTCTTTGTTGGTAGCTGAACCGTATTCTTTGGTGAAGCTTAGTTTTAGTTTTTCTCTAGAGCAATCGCCCCCGCCTTTATACAAGTAATAAACCACAAAGACTGGTGATTTCAGGTTATAGGAATAATAAGAGGTATAAATAGGTTTTTTTACAATGGTGTCAATTTTTTGGGCGAAAGCAGATTGACAAAAAATGACAAAAAGGAGGATGATTTTTAGGTGTTTTGTTGTCATGGTTGTTGTTTATAAGAAAAAATAGGCCGCTGCTGCAAGGGCGCTTCTTCCGCCGGGACATTCCAATTTGGCTACACGTTTGTTGTTGCTGTAATTGATGAGATATTCCCCATCCATTTTAGCCACGCGTTTGTTGTTGTAATAATTGATGATGTATTCTCCATCGAATTTCAGCAATCTCCTATTGTTTGAATATGCAATGAGATATTCTCCATCAAACTTATACAGGCGTTTGTTGTTTTGGTATGACATCACATAATCACCTTCTACCTTGAGAACTCTTTTGTTGTTGTTGTATGTGATGATGTAACACTGGCTGAAACCGAGTGATACAATGCATGTCAATAAAAAACAGAGAAGGTATTTCATCATATAAAATAAACAAAAGATATTTACATCTTGGCAATTAAGCAATAATACCAAAGAGATTTTAAACTGAACTTTATTTTGGATGAAAACAGCGTTAAATATAACTTAACAAATCAACTTCACATGTTGAGGCACTTTCAATGCATATCCACTGCATTGAAACTTGAATTGCTCAGGGCTGGTTATACAGAATCGAGAATAGACACAGAAATGACTGAACCTGGGTCAAGATTTTTTCAATCTTTTGCAGTTGACATACCCTCTTTATTGAAAGAAATTCTTAAAGGAGATTATGTTGAATTTTTAGGGGAGAATAAGAATTCGGTTATACATGGACAAATCCCTCAATCGGAGTATAAATATGGCATTGGAACAAAAGCTGTTGTTCCAATTGAAGAAATCCCATTAGCAAAAAGACACCTAATTTTTACACGCATCAACCGAGCCACAAAGTTGCTGCATTTCCAAATGGATGAATTGCCTCCAACTTGGGATTTTACACTTATTCTGCGTAAAACAACCAATGGATTTGTTTTCATAACCTCTTTTCCTGGTATTCCTGCAATGCCTTTACCTACTCATCGTTTGGGTCAAGAGGAGTATCAAAAGTGCAAGAATTATTGGGACAACCACGTTTTTTTGGTTGATAAGTGATTACCACCTAAGCAACGCGCTACTCCACGTAAATCCGCTTCCGAAGGCTGCCAAGCATACCAAATCTCCATCTTTAATAAGTCCCTTTTCCCATGCTTCACACAAAGCTATCGGTACAGATGCCGCTGTAGTGTTGCCATAATGTTGGATGTTATTATACACTTGGTCGTCGCGCATCTTGAGTGTATGTTGAACGAATTGTGCAATGCGCAAGTTAGCCTGGTGCGGAATCAACATATCTAGGTCCTGCGGTGTGTAACCGTTTTTAGCCAACGCTTCCATGATTACTTCGGGAAATTTAACCACTGCTTTTTTAAACACTGCCGGGCCATCCATGTTTGGGAAAAGCTCGCCGTTGCTGATCATCGAGTGACTTAAAAACATTTCTCCAATTTCAGCCTCATCAAAAGTAGCGAGCTTGTTTTCTGTCCAATGGTTGGCATGGGTGCCTGGACTAAACTGCGCCAAGATTTCAGCACTGGCGCCGTCGCTGTGCATATGGGTGCTTAAAATGCCTTGGTTTTCTTTTTCAGTAGATTGAAGAATCACTGCACCGGCGCCATCACCAAAGATGACGCTAACATTTCTGCCACGGGTAGAGAAATCCAATCCGAAAGAATGTTTTTCACTTCCTATAACCAAGATGTTTTTATACATGCCGGTTTTGATGAATTGGTCGCCAACGCTCAATGCATAAAGGAAGCCGCTGCATTGGTTTCTGATGTCTAAGGCACCAATTTCTTTCATTTTCAGGGCACGTTGAACCAATACACCACAACCAGGGAAGAAATAGTCTGGACTCAACGTTGCAAAGATGATAAAGTCGATGTCTTGTGCAGTAATGCCTGCTCTTTCGATGGCAATTTTAGAAGCTTCCACAGCCATGGTGGTGGTGGTTTCTTCAGTTCTGTGGGCGTATCTTCTTTCTTGAATACCAGTTCTCTCTTGGATCCAGGCATCGCTGGTTTCCATGTATTTGAGCAGGTCGTTGTTGGTTACAATATTTTCAGGAAGGTATTTGCCGATGCCGGCAATTTTCGTTTTTTTCATTTTAATTTTTTGAGATTTAAGATGTTTACTGCAAAATCTGAACAAGCAACATTTACAGATGCGATATCTTTTGATAAAATGGATCCGCCTATTACATGGTTTGCAGCATTAGGAATAGGGATTTCCTTTTTTAAATTGGCAGGGGTTGAAATCTGAGAAAACATTTCTTTCATGGCTTTTACACTCACCACGTTGTCTTGCTCTTTCTCGTTTTTGTAATAATATAGAAGCAAGCTTGGCTGCTTTACTTTGCTGAAAGTTTCTTTTGTCATGCTCGTTTCAACAAGTTCTTCTAATTCAACAAGAGAATTGTAGGGGTATTTTGAATACCAGTATTGTTGGTATATTTCGGTTTGATTAGCTGTAACAATATGATCAGTGCCGGTTACGATTTTTGCAATTTGCAAACCCCAAGGATTGTTCAGCAGGATGCTGGTAGGGTCGTATATTTTTATATTTGGAGATAATAAGAGTTGTGCATGAATTTCAGGGAATGCAGCGCAGAGCATGAGAGAAAGTGTTCCGCCGGTGGAGGTACTCATTATAATAACTTTATCACCCAATTGTTTTGCAATGGCGTAGGCCTCAACGGCACTGTTCCAAAGTTTATCAGCTGTCATTTCCTTCATCGGTTCATCAGAAATCAGTCCATGCTCAGATAACCTCGCCAAATAAAGATTGCTTCCAAAGGATTTGGCAAAATCCGTGTGAACCGGATTTCCTTCTTCCTGCGAAGCAGAAAATCCATGTAAATAAAGCACAACATAGGGAGTTTTCTGTTTGATGGTATCGTTGGCCCAAACGATCCGAGCATCATTGTTGGGTTTTATCTTGAATGTTGATTCATTGTTTTTTATATAATTCTCAAGTTGAGTGAGGTTCGAAGGCAGTTCAGGCAATGTTTTATTGTAAGTGGGGGTCTTGGGATTTGGCCCCATGAAGTAAATGGCCACAAGAGTAAGAACAGCAATCAACAAACCTTTGAAGCGTTTCATTTAAATACTTTTTATAAAATTAAGGTAATTAGCATCATTAAAAGTAACCTTAGTTTATTTTTGAGTTTGATATAACTTTAATTGATTAAATAATTTTGAAAAAATAATTGTAATGAAACCAATGACTAAAATTAGGATGATTAGGTTGCCCAAACGTTGGAGCTATGAATCTTATAGCAGTGAGTCATTTGGAAGGAATACTTTGAATATTTGGGATATTGGGGATGTTGGATATATTGAAGGAGTTACCACAATTAATAGTCAGGTTGTTCTTGTAATTGTGTTAGGGAATAAAATTATAAATTGTTTTCCAAGTGCTGTTGAGGTAATTAAAGATTAAAGTTCAATAATATTGATAATGGAAGATATATTGTATCAAATAAAACATTCTTTTTATTGGTGTTGGAGGTAATGGTTTTATGTTATTGTTGTGTTGTCTTATTCATAACTCATTTTTAACTTGCCTAGCCGAGTTAAAAAGGTTAACTTTGCGGCTCCTAAACAAGAATATGAATATTAGAAACATTGCAATCATTGCGCACGTTGACCATGGTAAGACTACTTTGGTGGATAAAATTTTACATACAACGAATGTATTTAGAGACAATCAAGACACTGGCGATTTGATCATGGATAGTAATGACCTTGAAAAAGAAAGGGGTATTACAATTTTCAGTAAGAACGCTTCAGTTACTTATAATGGAGTGAAAATCAATGTAATAGATACTCCAGGTCACTCGGATTTTGGCGGAGAAGTTGAGCGTGTACTTAAGATGGCAGACAGTGTGGTTTTGTTGGTGGATGCTTTTGAAGGTCCAATGCCGCAGACACGTTTTGTACTTCAAAAAGCGCTTCAGCTTAACCTAAAACCTATTGTTGTAATCAACAAGGTTGATAAGCCGAATTGCCGCCCTGATGAAGTACATGACGCTGTTTTCGAACTTTTCTTCAATTTGGATGCCACTGAAGAGCAACTAAATTTTCCAACCTTCTACGGTTCAGGTAAAAATGGTTGGTTTAATGACACTTTAACACAAACAGAAAATATATTGCCTTTGATGGATGGCATCATAAAATATGTACCAGAACCAAAAATAGCGATAGGCAATTTGCAGATGCAGATTACCTCATTGGATTATTCATCTTTCTTAGGACGAATAGCCGTGGGGAAAGTTGCTAGAGGCACCATCAAAGAAAATCAGCCTATCAGTTTGATGCAGGCAGATGGTGTGATCAAAAAGCAACGTGTAAAGGAATTGTATGTGTTTGAAGGAATGGGTAAAAGGAAAGTAACTGAAGTACTTGCAGGCGACCTTTGTGCTGTAGTGGGTATTGAAGGTTTCAACATCGGTGATACCATTGCTGATTTTGAAGAGCCAGAAGCATTGCCGGTAATTCATGTGGATGAGCCTACCATGAGCATGATTTTCAGCATCAACAACTCTCCATTCTTTGGTAGAGACGGAAAGTTTGTTACGAGCCGTCACCTTCGTGATCGTTTGATGAAGGAAACTGAAAAGAACCTTGCCCTTAGGGTTGAAGATACAGACAGTGCTGATAGTTTCCAGGTATTTGGAAGAGGAATTCTTCACCTTGGTGTATTGATAGAAACCATGAGAAGGGAAGGATATGAGCTTACGGTTGGACAGCCTCAGGTTCTTGTGAAAATAATTGATGGAAAGAAGTCAGAGCCTTATGAAACATTGGTAATCGATGTTCCAGAAGAATTTGCTTCTAAGGCAATTGATTTGGTGAGCAGAAGAAAAGGTGAAATGACAGTGATGGAAACAAAAGGAGATATGCAACATATCGAATTTGAAATTCCGAGTCGTGGGTTAATTGGACTTAGAACAACCATGCTTACTTCAACTGCAGGTGAGGCTGTAATGGCGCACCGTTTCACTGAGTATAAAGGTTGGAAAGGCCCTATCCCAGGAAGGAACAATGGTGTATTGCTTGCCAAAGAAGGTGGAAATACAACAGCTTATTCATTGGATAAATTACAAGACCGTGGATTCTTCTTTATCGATCCAGGTGAAGAGGTTTATAAAGGAATGGTTATTGGAGAGAACAACAAACCAGGTGATCTTGTTGTTAATCCAAATGAAGGCAAGAAATTAACGAACATGCGTTCTAGTGGAACTGATGGTGCTGCAAGCATTGCACCAAAAAAACAGATGACATTGGAAGAATGTATGGAGTATATTCAAGGTGATGAGTGTATTGAGGTAACTCCAAACTTCGTCCGTATGCGTAAGTTGATTCTTGACGAAAATGAAAGGCTTCGTGTTTCAAAGCAAATGAAGTCAGAAGCAAATTAAAATTTCAGTTAGGTTATACATTGAAAAAAGTATTCATTATATGTTGTTTCTTTAGTTTCCTCTGTCTCACAGAGGAAACTAAAGCACAATGTTCCATCTGCACCAAAACGGCCCAGCAGTTGGGAAATAAACCAGCTCAAGGTTTAAACAGCGGCATCATTTATCTTATGATAGCCCCTCTTGCTATTATGGGTTTTGTTAGTTATCGTTGGTGGAAAGGAAATTTATCAGATCCGTCTTCAAATGAATTATAACAATATTGATATGAAAAGAAAATTTACATCATTTTTCGTTTTTATCTTTTCAATTATCTTCATTGCAGGCTGCACTGTAAACAATGTGTCAATTGATGACGAGATTGGTGATATTTTCAAAGAAAAAAATGTTGAAGGTACATTTGGTATGTTCGACAACAGCAGGGGGAAATTTACCATTTACAACCTCGATAGATTCAAGGCACCCTATTCACCTGGAGAAACATTCAATATTTTTAATTCACTTGTTGCTATACATGTTGGAAGAATTCTTGATGTAAAGGGATTGATTGATGCTCAGATTGAACCAGAAGCTCATCAAGAAATCAGCTTATCTGAAGCTTTCAAGCAATCATCAAACGAACATTTCAAAGTCTTGGCAAGGAAGATTGGTAGAGATACCATGAAAACTTGGGTTGACAGTGTGAAGTACGGAAATATGAAGTTGGGAAAAACGGTAGATCAGTTTTGGTCAGACAACTCCATTTTAATATCGGCAGATGAGCAGCTTGGATTCATGAAGCGCTTGTATTTTAAACAACTTCCATTTAGGGCCAGTGTGCAAGAGGAAGTAAAAAAATTATTGATTGTTGAAAATAATGCCCAATTTCAATTGGCCTATCAATTGGGAACATCAACAGACAAAGGAAAAAAACTTTGTTGGGTAATGGGCTGGATTGAGGAAAATAGGCATGTTTATCCTTTTGTTTTAAATTTTTCTTCATCAACTGAATCTGACAGCAAGAAATTGAGTAAGGAAATTACAGAGAACATACTTACCTATGTCGGTTTTTTCAAAGGGAAGATGTAGTGAAGTAATGTCAGATATCAGAAGTTATTAATAAAAAGAATTCTTAACTACTTATATTAAATTGCATTTGATGTCTGAAAATAACGCTCCAACGTCTAATGTTCATCGTTTAACGTCGTATCAACGTTTACAAACACTTGAAGTAAAAATAGGTGACCTGTTGTTGGGTAATGGCCATCCGATTAGGATACAAACCATGACCACAACGGATACAATGAATACTATTGCCACCGTGGAACAGTCGATACGCTGCATCGATGCCGGTGCAGAGATGGTTAGGATTACCGCACCCTCAAAAACAGAAGCATATAATTTATTGGAAATTAAAAATGAACTGCGCAAAAGAGGTTACAACACACCTCTGGTGGCAGATATTCATTTCACGCCCAATGCAGCAGAAATAGCAGCCCGCATCATTGAGAAAGTGAGGGTGAATCCAGGCAACTATGCTGATAAGAAAAAGTTTGAATTTATTGAATATACCGACGCAGCTTATGTGGAGGAAATTGATAGGATCCGTGATCGATTTACGCCTTTGGTGAAAATCTGTAAGGAGTACGGAACTGCCATGCGCATAGGAACGAATCATGG
>CANLED010000086.1 GCA_947489175.1 Chitinophagaceae bacterium
AGTCTGAAATCGTTACGGAACGGCCCATGTCAAAGACAAAAATCTCACCACCATGCCCCATGCTTCCTGCTTCTAAAACAAGCTGACAAGCTTCCGGGATTGTCATAAAATAACGGGTGATATTTGGGTGGGTAACCGTTACAGGACCACCACGCTCAATCTGTTCCTTAAATCTGTTGATAACTGAGCCATTAGAACCCAAAACATTTCCAAAACGTGTTGTAATAAAACGTGTCAAGTTTGTTCCTGACTTTGCCAATCCCTGTACATAAATTTCAGCCAATCGCTTTGAAGCTCCCATTACATTGGTGGGATTAACAGCCTTGTCAGTAGACACCATCACAAATCGCTCTACCCCATTTTCAACAGATAAATCTGCAATCATACGGGTGCCTATGGAATTGTTTTTTACAGCTTCGGTTGGACAAAGCTCCATCATTGGAACATGCTTGTATGCGGCAGCATGATAAACTATTTGAGGCTTAAATTGCTCAAACAAATCTTTCATCCGCTTTTCATTCGTAATGCTCGCTAAATAGGGCACACAATTTACCCTAGTGCCACTCTCTGCAATTTCCAATTGCAAATGATGTAAAGGTGTCTCTGCTTGATCACACAAAACAATCAATTCAGGATAATGATTCCAGAGTTGCCTAACAATTTCACTACCAATAGAACCTGCGGCACCAGTTACTAATATTCTCTTTCCCTTAATTTGGTCCCGAATTTGATTGTTGTTGATATTGATGGGATCTCGCTCCAATAACTCTTCAATGTTTATAGTGCGCAATTGCTTTGATGAAAAAGATCCATCACTCCAGTTATTATAAGATGGCACATTCAACACCTTAATATCATGGTTTAAGCAAAAATCTACCAACTCATTTTTTCGTTGGGTAGTAATGGAAAAACTGGCTATGATAATTTCATCTACCTCTTGTGTTTCAACCAAGTTCGACAATTGATGGAAAGGATAAATTGAAACCCCATCCAACACCTTATTTTGTTTCTTTGAGTTGTCGTCTATAAATGCTAGCACCCTAATATTGTTATGCCCATCATGGTCTAATACCCTTTTGGTTGCAACTCCCGTTTCGGCAGCCCCATAAATGATGACATTCTTTTTTGTCATCCTGATACTTCTCAAGTAAGAGAATACATATTTTACCCCAACGCGATACACAATCAAAAAGAAAAAACTAAAAGTAGCTAGTAAAATTAAAATTGAATAATGAAGGTATAAATCAGAGACTTTTTGAATTGATAAAACACCAATTAAAAACAATATGAATGTTGACACAATCACAGAAGATGCAATTCTAAAGGCATCCATGGCACCTGTATATCGAACAATTCCTGCATATGTTTTTATTGAGAAAAACACCAATGCAAAAATCACAGTAACAAGGAGTAACGTTCTGTATGCGATAAACCAATCTATTCCTGTGAAATTAAAATTAAACCGCATAACAATGGCCCACCATAATGCAAATGCAACACATATTATATCTAAAATGAAAATAATAAATCGTGGGACTATGTTTAGGGATTTGATCATGTTGGTATTTAGTTTAACTGGAGAGGATTGAATATGAAAAGAATTAAAATTAAATCAATGTTTTGAGGAATCTACTACCAAGTAAAAAAAACACAGTAAGAAAACCTGCTAGGATTCCTCCCAATACGAGCGACTTTAATTTCCCAACTCTTTCTTTAAATAGTGGCAATGTACTTTGATCTACCATTTGAATAACAGGTGTTTCCTGATTCAACATGGTTTTTGAAATTTCCAAATTCTTAATAACCTCACCAAATATGGTTGCCGCCATGGTTTTGTCTCGTGTGGTTATCTCTGCGGCTATGGGTACTGAACGTAAAGCTGGATTTGCGTCAATAAGCGATTGTTGAGAGGCTGCGGCCGAATATGTTTTGTTGTTTAGAACTGCCGCCAAACTATCCGCCTTTCTCTGCAACATATTTACATTAATTGCTTTTGTTTTTATCTTTGAATCAACATAACGCTGAGTAGCAATTTTCACCAATCTCTCTGAAAAAAACTTACTCAGCATTTCATCTCTCATCATCGATTTTACTTCAATAAATGATGCTTTTTTATCAGGCTTGCTAACGGAAAGATCAGCTTTTAGTATGCCTTTTACTATTTCCTGCATCAAGCTGTCTTCCAACCTAGGAAATTTTCCATTGCTATATTTTGAGAAATTAATTGATCCAATTTTTTTGTCTTTCAACCAAGCCTTCTTCATCTTGGTAACTTCAGCGTACCTGTCAACAAGCATTGTATTTTTAGTACTGTCATATAGAGTTATGAGTGACTCTCTACATAAACCCTCACTTTTCAAGAAAAGCAAAATATTGTCTCCTGAAAAAACACCTCCACCCGCTGCACCTCCAAGATCAAAACCAAATTGTCCAGCTAAGGAAGCCAATCCACCTCCTCCAGTTTTTCCTTCCTCTACAACAAACGTAAGTTTGGAAGTATATTTTATTGGCGTCAAATAAGCATATAGAAGTCCAATTCCGCCACCTAACATCCCTATCAATGAAATAATGAGCCATTTTTTCAATAAAAAAGACCAAACTGACCTAATTTTTACGATCAACTCTTTTAAAGATATTTCGTCCGTATCTGCTTGAATTTGCTCTTGCATCTTAATTAAAATATTAGCTGATTATCTAAATAACAAAACTAAACCTGTCACCACTGCTGATAAGGCAGAGACCAAGATGCCCGCTTTTGCGGCATCAAATGCATTTATATCTGGCCTTACCGGTATGAAAATTGAAGATCCTGGAGTTATTCTCGGATATCTCCTTATTCCTAAAAACTGATGCGTTTTGGCAGATGCGCCATTGGGATAAACAACAAAAGCGCGACTCCTATATGCTTTTCTAGTAAATCCTCCAGAAGCGGACAAGTAACTTGAAAAGCCTTTCCCTGCTTCAAATTGAACAGTTACAGGCTTTAATACTTCTCCATTGATGCTTACGGTATTGTCAAATCGTGGAACTATCAATTCATCACCATCTCGTAATGTTATATCATCATCAGATCCTGGATTTGTCAAAATATTTTTTAAATTTAATGCCACTTCAGTTATTTTAGTTTGCACACCATCCAAATCAGTCAAACCTGGGCTATCATTGCTTCCACCCAATTTTGAATTCTTAGAAGCTGACAGACCCAACCTTTTTAATTGTATTGTATCTACATTATCTTTTTTTCTTACCAACTTTGCCCCATCAATATTTGCATGAGGCAATAGCCCTCCAGCTCGCTTAATTACAGAGCTCAATCTTTCATCAGGATTTTCCAAAGTATAAACCCCTTTGTACAACAATTCTCCAGAAAGCTTTACATTGGTTTGTTTTAAATTGGTTGGATCTGATTTGATGCTTATAACATCATAAGGCTGCAAATAAAAATCAGAACCTAATTTGGTTAGGTCCTTGCTCATTTCAATTTTAAAAACATCTGCAGTAGCAGCACCTTTTGAATTTAAAACTATTTCTTTTTTCCTTCTTCCAACTTCAATTCCAACAGCAGTTGCAAGATCTTGAAAACCACCGGCCTGCAAAATCAAAGATTGTAATGTTAAAGAATCTTCATATACATAGTCACCTGGCAATTTAACAGGTCCATTTATAGTAACAAACCTCTTGTCCTTCAATTCCAGCAATGAAACAACATGAATGCTATCTTCCTTTTGAAGCAAAAAACTCTTTTCGCCTTTGAATATTGACCGCAAGTCAACACTTAAAAATTCTTTAGAAAAATCGCTTCTTAATCGTGCGATATTTGCCCTTCCTATAAATGCATCTTCCTTAAGTCCTTGTGCTTTCTCAACAAGATTTTTGATTGTCATCCCTTCCTCCAAGGCGTAAGCCCCCGGCTTGAATACCGATCCGGTAATTATCACCCTGTTTTGATATCGATTTACTACTGAATCAACATACAAAGAATCTCCATGTGCCATTTTAAATGATGAAAACCCTTCCTTGCTGATATCAATCACCTTCCTCTCTGTATCTGTATATCGAGTTCCAGTAATCCTACCTTTAAATGCACTACTTTTAAATCCACCGGCAAAACCTAAAACCTTATCTAAGCTTTCAGTTGTTTTCACTTCAAAAATTCCTGGCCTGTTCAAACCACCGTCTAACACTACCTGTGTTTTCACAAATGGCACCCGAACCACATCATTGTCACGAAGCCCAACATTCGATATTTGCTCTCCCTTCAACAAAAAATCATAAAGATCTGCAACCAAATATTGCTTATTGTTTCTTATCAATTCGATGTTCCTGAATGACCCATTTTCTGTTGGTCCACCACATGCATACAAAGCATTAAACAAAGTAGATAAGGATGATATAGTTACCGTTCCTGGCTTTTTTACGGCACCGACAATAGTCACCTGAATGCTGCGTATAGAACCTAACGTTAGCTGCACTTTGGTTTCACCTGAAGAAAGTGAAGGATAAAATTTGGTAAGCCTCGATTTCAACACCCCTGCTGCTTGCTCGATGGTCATGCCATTAACATTAACAGGACCAGCATATTTTACTGTAATATATCCGTCAGGGGAAACTGTAAGTTTTTGGTTAGATATATTGTTCCCGTAAACATCAAGCTGAAGCTCATCTTCAGGACCAATCACATAATTTTTTGGAGTTGCAATCTTTAAATTTGGAACAAACAATGGATCCGCGCTTGAAAATAAATCAGCACCAAATACGCGTGACTTTACTTCAGGTATTTTAAAAATTGTCTCTTCACCCTTGTATACGCGCTTATTAGATTGATTTTTTTGATTGTCTGATGGAGTTGATTCAATTTGAGATGGCATGATAGACTTAACTCTTGCAGCCAACAACTGAATCTCGGATTCCGGCAATCCTCTTTGTTGAAATTGTTGCAACAGTTCAGCTTCAGACATACCAGATGTTTGGGCTTGTTGAACAAACTGCATCAATTGAGCATCTGTAATCTGGTTGGCTTTCATTTTACTCAAATCAGCTGGCACCTGTGCGTAAGCTGAAATGAAAAATGAAGAATTAAAAATGAAAAATGAAAATACAATTACAAACTTGCTGAAATATCTGTTCATTTATTAATCGTTTCGTTTTTTTAAGTTAACAAAAAAAGTTGTTACAACCATTTTGCTTGGAATACGTAATTCTCTGAAATTTTTATACTTTCCATAAGTTGAGTTGAAATTTGCTTAACCTCAAAAAATATTCGTCGCTGTTCAGATGGAATATAATCATGGGCAATCTCATTCCTTAAAATCCTCCAATGCAATACATCGATTTCGTTTCTTATGATGCCTGATTTTGCTGATCTATTTAGAATGTCTCTCAAACTGCCATTCCCATATCCCTCCAGCACATCTATTATCCTCAATATTTTTTGTGTATAAATATCAAGTAATCTTGCAAATCGAGCCGTATAGGCCTCCATTTTTTCCAAATCAGTCTCAGAAAATTCAAATTCTAAATTAAAGGAGGAACAAGCATTCATAGAATATTCAAACTGTTTCAATGCTAGTTGAAAATAAGACCAATCTTCTCGAAAGCTAATTAAAACTTTTTCCACCAATTCAGTTTTTCAATAAAATAGCTCCATCTTTAACTACTTGCCAAAATGGCATATTTTCATCGCTAACAATCAGCAAATCAAGTTTTTGTTCCCCAAAATCTTGATAAAAATTGTACTTTATTTCTATTTTTTCTTTAAGACTAACAAGTTTGGATAAAATGGCAATATCAATGTCGCCACCTTTTTTATGATTGTCTGTCCTGCTTCCAAATAAATAAACAGAAGCATTTTGATCTATTTGCTTAATACTCCCTAGTAAATTATCAATTTCTAACGTCGAAATTCGCATTAAAATAAAAAGTTTACTAATTTATTAGATGGCTTCGCCACTTCAGTCACATTTTGACTAAATAAACACCCAAAAGTAAAAGATGCTTAAAAATATTTTTAACCCCACAAAATCTAACTAATCCGATTTACAAAACATAAATTTAAACATCATATCATTATTGATATTTAAATTTCAGACCAGAATGTATTTTATTTGAATATTTTGAGAGAAAAAAAGAACCTTCAATCTATACATGGAAGTAATGTCGGATTGGAATTTCATGTTATTTTTAAGCACATTGCAAATTTAAACTATTTAGATTTACCAAAAACCAGTTATGAAACATTAATTTTTTTATAATATGTCTTACAGAAACGAAGGTCATCAACTTCAAACTTACTCAAAAAAGACCTTAATCGTTTGGTAGTATTGCCTTTTTTCATGGTGGTGTGTACCTGTGCTGCTAAACTCTCCCAATCCAAACAAAGGAGCAGCATACCCCTTGTTAACAGCAATTTCCAAAAACCCAGTCTCATTAAAAAAAGCTAGCTTCTCTCCTTCCGGTACGTCTGCATAATGATCACTTATTTTTTCTATGAATGCATCCCGAAGCAAAACTATTTTAAACTTCCGGCCCCTCCGTTGTTCTTCAAAATCATGAACATTGATATTTACCAAAACATTTAAAAAACGATCTATCATCAGGATTTGTCCTTCTATATAATGATTGTTATAAAGTGGTCTAATCATGTGCTTTTCCTGAATCTTAACAGTGGGATTACCGACTGATGCTAGTGCTCGTCCACTTAACAGGCTTGAAAATGCTTCAATAAAAATTTTTATAAAATTGCTTATATTCTTTTTTGTAGTTGTGGGGATGGGGATAGCTACTACATTTTCCGGCATCCTACCCAATATCATGGTAATTAAACCATTGTCTGGTATGCCAATATATTGATCGCCCTCCTTCACCAATAGCAGGTGATTCAAGTTATTGTCGAATGCATTCACTAAAATCAAATGAAATGATTCTGGAGGAAAACTATTGAATATGGCCTTGCAAACATAAGCAGCCTGCATGAAGTTATACGGAATGATGTCATGGGTGATGTCAATTAAATTGAATCCATCATTGAGCTTCAAAATTTGTCCTTTTGCAACTCCTACTAGGTGGTCCGTCGATCCAAAATCGCTGGTAAATGTTAGTATAGGCATGGAAGTTGAAGGTTATTGGTTTAATGTTTAATTAGGTTAACTAAAATTACTTCACCAATTTACCCTTTTTGAAAAAGAAGGAGTGAACCAACTTATCAGCCAAACTTGGGAAGAATTTATTCAAAAATACAGTTTCCTTTCCTTGAAAAGTCATAACTAATGTTCGTTTCCTTTTTTCTATGGCCTTGATAATGATTTCAGCACAAGTTTGAGCATCCATCAATTTATTTTCATCCAATGGCGATTCTCCTTGTGCTTCTCCTCGCTGTTTTAAGGCTACGTTTCGGTTATTCGAAGCGGTAAAAACCGGACAAACCCACATAACATGAACTTTTTTATGAATCAACTCTGTCCTGATGGCTTCCAACCATCCCTGCAAAGCAAACTTTGAAGCAGAATACCCACTCCTACCTGGCAATCCACGATATCCTGCTATGGATGAGACCCCTAAGATTACACCTTTTGACTCAATTATATGGGGAAGAGCAAATGTAGTGGTATACACAGTTCCATAAAAATTGATATCCATTACTTTTTTTATCACAGGAATAATTCCTGGTCCTCCTTCCTCCAATAATCCACGCATTGAGATGCCTGCATTATTTATGAGTATATCAATGCCACCAAAATGTTTGACAGCATGATTAACCAAACGTTCACATTCTTTTTCTATAGAAATATCAATATTTATGACAGAAATCTTTCCTATTGGTGCTTCAGCCTCTAATACTAAAGTTTTTTCTTGAGATCTTCCGCAGGTTACAACATTGGCTCCTAAACGCAGGAAAGC
>CANLED010000087.1 GCA_947489175.1 Chitinophagaceae bacterium
CCTCCTGTCCAGGAGGGGAGTCTTTGATAGGGAAAATCCTGCATTTTAAAATGATGATTTTCAATAAATGACAATGACGTTACTATAAGCGTAGCGAAGGAACGAAAATTTTGTAGATTCTCTCTGCTCACACAAATTTCCTCACATCAGATTTTCCATAATTATCAATTCATCATTATCTTTAAACCTTAAACATTCAACCTTAAACCTTAAACTAAATTCAACCTTAAACTAAGAACCAAAAAATATGTCAATAACACTAGGCAGCAAAGAATTCTTCCCCGGCATCGGAAAAATAAAATACGAGGGCCCATCATCAGATAATCCACTTTCTTACAAGTGGTACAACGAAGACCAAATCATCGCAGGCAAAACCATGAAAGAACATTTCAGGTTTGCTGTTGCATACTGGCATAGCTTCTGCAACACAGGTGCTGATCCTTTTGGTCCAGGTACCAAGCAATTTGCGTGGGACAAAGCCAGCGGTGCAGTTGACCGTGCAAAGGATAAAATGGATGCCGCTTTTGAGTTTATCACCAAACTGGGAGTTCCTTATTATTGTTTCCATGACATTGATTTAGTTGATGAAGGATCTAGCCTTTCAGAATATGAAAGCAATTTGTCCGCAATTGTAGATTATGCTTCTTTGAAGCAAAAAGAAAGTGGAGTTAAATTATTGTGGGGTACTGCAAATGTCTTTTCAAACCCACGTTACATGAACGGGGCCAGCACCAATCCTGATTTTACAGTTCTAGCACACGCTGCAACCCAAGTTAAAAATGCGTTGGACGCTACAATACGTTTGGGTGGTGAAAATTATGTTTTTTGGGGAGGTAGGGAAGGTTATATGACCTTGTTGAACACCAATATGAAACGCGAACAAGATCACCTTGCACAATTCTTGCATACAGCAAAAGATTATGCAAGAAAGAATGGTTTCACCGGAACATTTTTCATTGAACCAAAACCATGTGAGCCTACGAAGCATCAGTACGATTATGATTCAGCAACGGTGATAGGGTTTCTTAATAAATATGGTTTGCAGAATGACTTCAAATTGAACATCGAGGTAAATCATGCAACTTTAGCCGGACATACCTTCCAGCATGAGCTGCAAGTAGCTGCAGATACCGGCATGTTGGGAAGTATTGATGCCAACCGTGGTGATTCACAAAATGGATGGGATACAGATCAGTTCCCAATGCAGTTGAATGAATTGGTAGAATCTTTGTTGATCATCATCGAAGCCGGCGGATTTGCAGGAGGCGGCGTAAATTTTGATGCAAAAACAAGGAGAAATTCTACTGATCCTGAAGATTTGTTTTACGCCCATATTGGCGGAATGGATGCATTTGCTCGTGCGATGGTAATTGCAGACAATATCCTTCAAAAATCACCTTACAAAGAATTTAGAAAAAACCGTTATGCATCATTTGATTCGGGTGAAGGAAAATTATTTGAAGAAGGGAAACTTTCTTTGGAAGATTTGAGGAACTACGCTTTCGCAAAGGGTGAACCTAAATTAACCAGCGGAAGACAAGAATGGTTGGAAAACATCATCAATCAATATATTTAGTGTTGATGATTTTTTAGAAATCAAACATGTGTAAATAAGCGTTTCAACATATAATCCCCGTCGACCTAAGGCGGGGATTTTTTGTGCATCAAACAAAAAAATCAGCCAAATGAAATTTTTAAAAATTCTCCTTTCGTGTTTAGTGATCATCATCACTTTTTCTACCCAAGCACAAATTGCAGACAAAATATTATTCAACGCAACAATATATACTGTAAATCCAAAGCAGCCTTATGCAGAAGCTGTTGCCATAAAAGGAAATAAAATCATTTTTGTGGGAACCAATGCGGATGTAAAAAAGTATTTAGACAGCAAAACCGAGACAATTGATTGCAAAGGGCAGTTCATGATGCCTGGGTTAATAGAAGGGCACGGACATATCCATGGAATGGGTGCATCATTGATTGATTTGAACTTGATGAAAGCAAAAAACTGGGGAGAAATCATTGCCATGGTAGCTGCTGCCGCCAAAAAAGCAAAGCCTGGTGATTGGATAATCGGAAGGGGATGGCACCAAGAAAAGTGGGACAAAGTGCCAACAAAAAATCATTTAGGGTATCCTTACCACGAAGAAATAGATCAGGTTACACCCAACAATCCCATTATGTTAACCCATGCAAGTGGTCACAGTGCCTACATCAATGCAAAAGCCATGCAACTTGCAGGTATAAAAGACAACACGGTTTCACCAGAGGGTGGGGCTGTGGTGAAAGACAAAAATGGCAAATTCGTTGGCGTTTTAGAAGAGAGGGCACAAGGGTTGGTTTATACTGCATATAATGAATGGAATAGTAAACGCTCTCTTGAAGAGCGGAAATCTCGTTGGGCTGAAAGCATTCGGTTGGCTGAAAATGAATGCCTCAGATATGGAATCACTTCTTTTCAAGATGCTGGCTCCTCATTTGAACAAGTTGCTTGGATGAAAGAATTGGCAGACAACAACAGGCTTCAAATCAGGCATTGGTTGATGGTAAGGGAAGGGATTCAATCGCTTGAAAAAAACAGCAAGGTATTACCCATTGAAAACGCAGGCAATGGTCAGCTCACTGTCATAGCCATCAAGGTATCCTTGGATGGCGCATTGGGCTCTTATGGAGCGTGGATGTTGGAGTCCTATTCGGACC
Source organism: Chitinophagaceae bacterium (assembly GCA_947489175.1). Taxonomy (GTDB): domain Bacteria; phylum Bacteroidota; class Bacteroidia; order Chitinophagales; family Chitinophagaceae; genus Pollutibacter. Next base: position 2,701 of record CANLED010000087.1, read on the forward strand.
GAAATGATTTTTTTGGACAAAATACTTTTTCAATTGATGAGTTGAAGAAAATTGCAGCATTTTCTTGGAAACACAATTTGCAATTATGTGTTCATGCAATAGGCGACAGGGCCAACAGGGAGGTTATTGATATATACGGCAATCAAATCTCCAATAATAAATCTAAAGACCATAGATGGAGGATAGAGCATGCGCAAAATGTAAATCCATCAGACATCCCAAGATTTGCCAAGTTTAACATCATTGCATCAATGCAGGGCATTCATTGCACCAGCGATGCTCCTTATGTTGTGAAGCGTTTGGGCGAACAAAGGGCTTCTACAGAAGCATATATGTGGAGGGATTTTATAAAAGCAGGGGTATTGGTCAACAATGGCACTGATGTACCGGTTGAAAATATCGATCCCTTCGCAAATTTTTATTCATCTGTAACACGCAAGTTGGCAGATGGAAGTTCTTTCTATCAAGGCCAGAAAATGACAAGAGAAGAAGCCGTCTATTCTTATACCTTGGCGAATGCAATTGCTAGTTTTTCCGAGAAGGAAAAAGGCTCTATTGAAGTAGGAAAATGGGCTGATTTAATCATTTTGGATAAAAACATTTTATTGTGTCAAGAGGAAGAAATTTCTAAAATAAATGTAAAAACAGTTTTTTTGGGTGGAAAAAAGGTTAAAAATGACTGATTTTCGATTTATTTATTTCGTATTTTTTCAGAAATTATCTAATAAAAGTTGAAATATTTATTAAAACTTCAATATGATTTGTTAAATTAATAGTTTTTTTAATAAATATCTTAAACGACTGTTTATGATTTTTTAATATGTTAACAAAAGATTAATATTGTAATTGGGAGAATTGTTTGATAATGATTTTTCTATTTTTTAAACCTTAAAAATTGTTCAATGAGAAAATTGGCCTCACTGTTGGCAATGTGCTTGCTTCTGTGCATGACGACATTCGCACAGACAAGAACTGTTTCAGGACAGATTAAAAATGACAAAGGTGAATCAGTTCCCTTTGCCACTGTAACTGAAATGGGAACCCAGAATGCAGTTAAAGCAGACGCAAATGGCGGCTTTAAAATTGCAATTAAAGAAAAAAGTCAATTGAGTATTTCCGCAACCGGATTTACATCAAGGGTTTTTTCAATTAACTCTAACAACCCAACTTTGGTGTTAGAAACCAAAGAAGGACAAATGCAGGAAGTAGTTGTTACCGCACTTGGTATCAACAAACAACCAAGGCAGTTGGGTTATTCTACAGCAAAAGTTACTGGTAAGGAACTTACCACTGCTAAGGCTGTAAATATCCAGAATGGTTTAACCGGTAAAGTTTCTGGTTTGAACATCGCAACTGTAAATAATGGTGTGTTTGCAGACACTCGTATCACCCTTCGTGGTATCAGGTCACTTACCGGAAACAACCAGCCTTTGCTTGTTATTGATGGGGTTCCAGTTTCTTTAGGTTATTTAAACAGGTTAAACCCTAACGATGTAGATGATATCAACATCCTTAAAGGTGCATCTGCAGCTTCTCTTTATGGACCGGATGGTGTGAACGGTGTAATCATCGTTAAAACAAAAAGAGGAACCAAGAATGGCACTCCAGTAGTAACTGTGAGTAATACAACTCAGTTTGAGAATGTATTGTTCTTGCCTAAATTCCAAAAGCAGTTTGGACAAGGTTCTGCAATTGATGCGAACGGTATCGGTGTTTACGATCAAGTTGAAAATCAGCAGTATGGTGATGAGTTCGATGGTTCAATTAGGGAATTGGGTCGTCAGAACGATAAAGGTGATATACAAAAAGTTCCTTATTCTGCTTTGACTGGTGAGAAAGAAAAATATTTTGCAACAGGTATTACTTCACAAAATGACGTTTCTATCTCAGCAAAAGATTTCTACCTTTCTGCTCAAGATGTTAACATCGGCGGTACACTTGCAGGTGATAAAAACAGAAGAACAACTTTCAGCTTTAAATCAGCTAAAGAATATGGTAAGTTTAATGCTGATTTCACATTGACTTATACAAAGAGCCAATATGATGTTGCATCAAATGGTGCTTATTGGGAAGTATTCAATACTGCTCAAAACGTTCCACTTTCTCAATACAAAGATTGGAGAAACAATACTTGGGCTAGTCCAAACCACTATTTCAATGACTATTATACCAATCCTTATTTCATCAAGGACAGACAACGCAGCAGGGGTACAAGTAATGATCTAATTGCTTCTACTACTTTGACTTATAAAATTCTTCCTTGGTTGAATGCTACTTATCGTGCAGGTACTACTGTTTCTAATGGCTATTCAAAAAGTATTTCAGAAGCATTCACGTATTCTCCATTTGCCCGTACCTCTGGAAAATATAATTCTACAAATGATATTTTTGCAAGTGTAAGTGACGGTCAGTCTGCTAGTTCTAGAATCACTTCTGAGGCTTTCTTGACCGGTCAGAAAGATTTCGGCAAATTCAATATTGATGGTCTTCTTGGTCAATCATACCGTGAAACATTTTCAAAGTCTATGGGTGTATCAGGTAACAACTTGATCATCCCTACATTGTATAACTTGTCAAACAGAACTGGTGAGCCAGGTGCAAGTGAGAGTTTCTCTGAAACCAAGTTGATGGGTGTATTTGGAAAGTTTTCAGTTGGTTATGATAACTGGGCTTTCTTAGAAGTAACTGGTCGTAATGACTGGGATTCTCGTTTGCCTAAAAATGGTCAATCATTCTTCTATCCAGGTGCTTCTGCTTCAGTTGTTCTTAGTGATGCAATCGAAGCAATTAAGAACAGCAACTTGATTTCTTATTTGAAATTAAGAGGATCTGTTTCTAAATCAGGTAACGTAAACTTAGGTGCATATTCATTAGATCCTACTTATGGTGTTGCTGGTGGTTTCCCTTATGGAAGTTTACCTGGTTTCACTGCAAGTTCATCAGTGAACAATCCTGGTATCAAACCTGAGTTTGTAAATTCTAAGGAAGTTGGTTTCGAATTATCTATTTTGAAGAACAGGATTAGTTTGGAAGCAACTGCTTATACACAGGACAACTCAAACCAAATCTTAAGCATTCAAATCAGCCGTGCAACAGGATATTCTTCATCTCTTGTAAATGCAGCTAATTTCACAAACAAAGGTGTGGAATTTGATTTGAAGTTGACCCCATTGGTTTCTTTAGGAGCATTGAAAGTAAATGTTAAAACGAACTTTACTTTACAAGATAGCAAAGTGAATTCAGTTTATGAAGGTTTGAATGAAGTAGGTATTGGTAATGGTAACTTTGCCATCACAGGATATCCTGCATTCATGTTCAAATTGACTGACTACAATCGTGATACTGAAGGTCGTGTAATTGTTGATGCAAAAACTGGATATCCTTCACAGAATCCAACTCCTGTTATGTTCGGAAGAACAATGCCTAAATATATTTTCGGTGTTAATCCATCTTTCGAATACAAGAGCTTTACTTTGACAGTTACTGCTGATTACAGGGCAGGTCACCAAGTTTATCATGGAATTGGACCAGATATGGATTTCACTGGAATCTCTGGAAGAAGTGGTGAAAATGGTCGTATGCGTTTTATCATGCCAAACTCAGTTTATGCTGATGCTTCTGGTAAATATGTTCCAAACACAGACGTGTTGGTTCGTGCTGGTGGTTATGGTTTCTTTGAAGCAACTGCTACAAACAGGGGCATCAATTCAAACTACATAACAAGTGCTGCTGCTTGGAAAGTAAGGGAGATTGCGTTAACTTATGATGTTCCTGCTGCTGTTTTGGGTAAAACTAAATTTGTTAAAGGAGCTTCAGTGGGAGTTGTTGCAAGAAATGTTTTCACATTCCTTCCTTCAACCAATCAATGGACTGATCCTGAGTTTGCAAATACAACAGGAAATGCTGGTGGTGTGAACAATTCTTCTATCCTTCCTCCAAACAGATTGTACGGTTTTAACATCAGCATGCGCTTCTAATTTATAACACGTAAAAAAAACGACTATGTTAAAAACAAAATATTTAATAATTGCATTCTTTGCCGGATTAGCACTGGTTGGATGTAAGAAAGATTATTTGGATATCAATAAAAATCCGAATACTGCAACTGCTGCAGATATTACACCGGATTTAACCATCACTGCACAGTTTACCAGCTCTGCTGCTAGAAATGCAGGTGGCTATGATTTTCTTGGACGCTGGTTAGGTTATTGGAGTGCTGCTGGTTCTTATTCACGTTCAACTGTGGAAATGAGCTACAACATCACTACAGATTTCGGAGCAGGTCTTTTCGAAGGCCCTTATTATACTGCTGGCCAGTATAAGTCTATCGAAGCAAAATCTAAAGAACTAGGTTGGACATTCTATGAAGGAATTGCCAAAGTAATGGGTGCTTATGAATTGATGAATGTTGTTGATATTTATAACGATGTTCCTTTCAAAACAGCATTCGATTTGGTTGGAAATATTCGTCCTTCTTATGACAAAGGTGAAGATGTTTACAAAGCTTTGTTTGCACAAATTGATGCAGGTTTGGTTTTGATCAAGGCTGCTGACATCAACGCTAACACCAATATCAAAACAAGGGATATCATGTTTGCCGCAGATAAAGTTAAATGGGCAAAATTTGCAAATACCTTGAAGTTGAAGATGCTTATTCACACATCTAAAACTACAACCTTCACTCCAGCAACTGAAATTGCAAAAATCAACGCTGAAGGTTCTGGATACTTAGGAAATGGAATCAGTGCAAATGTTCAACCAGGATACACTGCAGACAGACCAAATCCTTTCTACAATTCAAAAATGTTCAACGCTATCACAGGCATAGAGAACGATAACTACAACAGAGCAAATAATTTTTCTCTTAGTTTGATGACGTCTCTGAATGATCCTCGTGCAACTTACTTTTATCGCGCTCCAAGAAACGGTGGTGCTTTAAGAGGTACAACATATGGTTCATATACACTAGCGACAAACTCTTCGGATCTTACATCAGGTGTTGGACCGGGCGTTGGAAAATCTTTCACCATGCCAATGTGGGTTTTGACTTCTGTTGAAGCTTCTTTCTTGGTTGCAGAAGCAACTGCTAGAGGATGGATCACAGGTGATGCTCGGGCTGCATATACCAATGCAGTAACTGAATCTTTTAGTTGGTT
>CANLED010000088.1 GCA_947489175.1 Chitinophagaceae bacterium
AGTGCATCAATTGGGAATGAAAGTGATTATTGACTGGGTTGCAAACCATACTGGGTGCGACCATGAATGGACTAATTTATATCCATCGTATTACATCACAAATAATCATGGTGAGTTTTATGATGCTCACGGGTGGGATGATGTTATTGATCTTGATTATAACAATCCTCAAATGAGGTTAGAAATGATAAGGTGCATGCAATATTGGATTGATACCTGTCAAATAGACGGCTTCCGCTGCGATATGGCCATGCTTACCCCACTTGATTTTTGGATTCAAGTCCGTACCTCTTTAACAAGTGCAAAATTTCTTTTTTGGCTTGCAGAATTAGATCCTATCGATAATCCTGCTTACATGCAGGTATTTGATTCGGCTTATACTTGGAAATGGATGAATGCAACAAAAAATTTTAAAGAACAAGGTGCTCAACATGTTCACCCTTTAAGGCATATGCTTGAAGCATATAAACAGATACTTCCTCAATCTGCATGCGTCGCTTTGTTTACTAGTAATCACGATGAAAACAGCTGGAATGGCACTGAATATGAACGATATGGTGAAATGGCCATTCCCTTAGCCGTATTTTCTGCCATGTTTAAAGGTGTTCCTTTGCTGTACAGTGGACAAGAACTACCTAATCTAAAACGCTTGGCATTTTTCGACAAAGATATTATTGAGTGGAAGGCTATGCCAACGCTGCATGATTTTTATAAAAAACTTTTTTTACTCAGAAGAGAAAATCCAGTTTTTGATTGTGATCCAATGAATATCATTTGTCATTTCGTTCGCAATAGCGTAGATCACCATGTTTTTAGCTTTATCAGAAAATTTGAAAACAATGCTGTGCTTGTTCTTATAAATTTTTCAACTTACCCATTGCACAATGTCGAGGTTGAAATTGAAAGTTGTAATGGTGTTTTTCAAGAATTATTTTCATCATTTGTACAATATTTCCAAGGGCATCATCAATATTTTCATTTGCAGCCATGGGGATATCAAGTTTGGCATCAATAAAAAAAGCGGACTTGAAAAGTCCGCTTTCACAATGATAAATGACATTAAATTTTATTCTCCTATTTCAATTGGGTATTGATATACTCCATCGTATCCAGGATAAAAACCTTCTAAGGTTACTCTATTTAGAGATTTTGAGAGTACCGCATTTAATTCATCAACGCTTTTTATTTCAGTTCCATTGGCTTTTAAGATCACAAAACCATCACGCATCCTTGTTTGATCGTCTATCAGACCAGTAGAAATTTTTGTGACTATAACACCTCCTTTTACCCTAAATTCAGCAGCTTTCACCTTATCCAAATTCTTAAGTTCTGCCCCTAATTTATCCGAAATGATGTTTTTTACTATTTCATAACTTCCTGCTTTATTTTTCAGGGTGATGGAAGTCATCTTCTCTTTTCCGTCTCTGATATAACTAACACTTATTTTATCTCCTGGCTTGAAACCTGCTATTTGCTCTACCATTTCACTGCCTGTTAATATTTTAGTTCCATTTATTTTAGAAATGTAATCACCTTTTTGTATTCCAGAGCTCGCCATAGCCCCATCTTTTGTAACGTCCATTACCAACACACCTTGACCTTCTTTAAATCCAAGCTTGGTTTTTTCCTCATCTGGGGCATTGTCTGGCAAATAAGAAATTCCTAAAAATGCACGTTGAACAGTTCCATATTGAAGAAGGTCATTGATTATCTTTTTCACAATATTTACAGGGATTGCATAAGAATATCCAGCATAAGCACCAGTAGGAGATGCTATCGCTGAAACAATTCCAACCAACTCCCCATTGGTATTAACCAGCGCTCCACCTGAATTTCCTTGGTTTACGGCAGCATCAGTTTGTATATACGATTCAATAGGACTGTTGCTTTTTCTTGAATTAAGTCCCAACGACCTCGCTTTGGCACTGATAATTCCAGCCGTTACAGTTGTTTCCAAATTCAAAGGATATCCTACCGCTAAAACCCATTGACCAAGTTTTACATTGTCTGAATTTCCATATATTAAAAAGGGCAATCCTTTTGCTTCAACTTTAATTAATGCAAGGTCGCTGCTAGGGTCAGCTCCTATAACTTTCGCAGTATATTGTTTTTTATTGCTCAGTGTAACCTTGATTTCGCTGGCTTCATCGATTACATGGTTGTTTGTTACGATATAACCATCTTCGCTGATTACTACACCGGAGCCACTTGCCCTTTGTGGCATCGAACGTGTTTGCGGACCGTTGAAAAATTCATCCATGAAATCTTCTCCGAAAATATCCCCAAATGGGTTCCTTTTTGTTTTAGGTAGGTTGTTGCTAGCCTGGCTTCCTCCAATAATGGTGGTTATATGAACTACTGAAGGAACAGCTGCTTGTGAAGCTGGTTGAAAATCTACCGGTTGTCCTGGGATGTTGTTGTTGCTGTCAAAAAAACCTGCATAACTGGCAGGCAGCTTTCCGTTGTTTTCCTGAATGGGACCTTGTTTGCGTATGAGGGAATCATAACCAAACATGGCCACGGTAGTGGTTACCGCACTAATCAGAACAACTGTGAATGTTTGTTTAATGTTCATGGTTCTTATTTTTATGTTTTAATACAATTTTCATGCCTAATCCTGATGCAAATAACTAAACATGTCTGAATTTTAGTATACCTGTCATCCTATTTAACAAATCCTTATAGGCTAAGTTCAAATTGAAATAGAAATTACAACAATTATTCATAAAATATCTATAATGATTGTAAAAATGTCATGGTATTAACCCCATCGGCATAGTCTTCCAAACTAGGCCTTTGTGCCATGCCAAATGGTACAAAGCCATCGCCAACAATGCACTGAATGCTTTCATTTTGTAAAGTGGTTATCAATTCCTCTTTATGTTCATAAAATTGATAGTGGAGTTGGCCTATTGGAGAAAATGGACTTTCATTTTTAACCATTACAATTGAGTCATTACTCATGTAGTATTGGTTGTTCATAATCGCTATGGTGAGTTGGTAATCAAAATTATGCCTATATTTAGCATGATCTCGGTAATGATCATACTTCCTTAATGCATTCAACAATGGTACAAAATCATACGCTTCTGGTACGTACAATTGCGTTACATTTCTACATCCCAACCCGAAATAAAGCTGAATGTCATCCGCTAATAAATTCAGCTCTTCATCAGTTTCAGTGCCATCTAACACGGCTACTGAAGTTCTGTTTTTTCGAATAATATTTGGATATTTTTCAAAATAAAATTCAAAATACCTTGCACTGTTGTTTGTTCCCGTTGCTATATAAGCATCACAGCCTTTCAACATTTCATCAAACTGAATTAATTCCATCACCTCAGGAAAATCAATGGATGCCTTTTCGATAAGATGTTTTAGTAAATAGGGGTCTTTTGATGATAATTTAATGCGTTGTCTATGTCCTGAAAGAAAAACACAAAGCATATCATGAAACCCCACATAAGGGATATTCCCCGCCATCACAATGCCAACAGTTTTTATTACATTGGGTTGGTCTGTAAGTTGGTGCTTTTGAGCGAAGTCCTCCAATTTGTACTCAATCAGCATTGAATTGGTGATGTTTTCTAATGTCAAGTCAATGAACTCTGGCGTAAACCACCTATTATGTTCAAATGCCCTTTGTTTCAGTTCTCTAAAAGCTTCTGAATTAGCTTTTATGTATTCTGAAATAAAATTTAACAAAGAAAGCCTATTTTTTAAATTCATTTTTAATTTTTCAATTCATTCAATTACCTTTATTGTCTCAATCTAAATGCAAAAATATACCCAATTTCAACCTTAAAAAATTGAATTATTATGGCAATAAAAATTACTGATGAATGTATTAACTGCGGCGCTTGTGAACCAGAGTGTCCAAACAATGCCATTTATGAAGGCGGGGTAGAATGGGCCGTTTCAGACGGAACCAGCGTAAAAGGTAGTTTTACTCTTTTGGATGGTTCAATTGTAGCTGCAAACAGCAAAAATGCACCTGTTGCCAATGACACCTATTATATTACTCCTAATAAGTGCACCGAGTGTCAAGGTTTTCATGAAGAACCTCAATGCGCTGCCGTTTGTCCAGTTGATTGCTGTGTTCCTGATGAACTTTATGTGGAAACAATTGACCAATTAATGGAGAAGAAAGAGAAACTTCATCTTTAATAAACTTATTTAATTGTTAAAGGGTGAAGGAATCTCGCATACCTTCACCCTTTTTTATAATTTCGTCCACTGATTTTTTTCTATACTTTGTTAAAATCACTTTGTATGAGCAAGCCTTCTATAGCATTTGTTACCGGTGGTTATTCATCAGAATCAGTAATCTCTTACAAAAGTGCCATTACCATTGAAAATAATGTTGACAAAGAATTATTCGATGTTTATAGGATTGACATAACCCCTGAAAAATGGTTTCATGTTGCGGGTGATGGTAAAGAAATTATAGTTGACAAAAACGACTTTTCACTAACTATTAATGAAACAAAAATACGCTTTGATGCAGTATTGATTGGTATTCATGGAACTCCTGGTGAAGATGGTAAACTTCAAGGCTATTTTGATTTGATGAACCTGCCCTACACCTCCTGTGATGCGTCTACCTCTGCAATTACCTTCAATAAAAGATATACTTGTGCCATAGCAGGTACTTCTGGTTTTCATGTAGCTAAATCCATACTGCTTTATAAAAACAATTATTCAGGTGATATTTCATCATTAGAAAAATTACAACTACCAATTTTCGTAAAACCAAACAATGGTGGCTCAAGTATCGGGATCAGCAAAGTAAATAGAGTTGAGGATTTAAAAACCGCGATTGACAAAGCTTTCATAGAAGATAGTCAAGTTTTGGTAGAGGAATTTATTCAGGGAAGAGAGTTTACCATCGGAGTTTATAAGTCTGATGGCAACATCATAACCCTGCCTTTTACAGAAGTAATATCTCAAAATGAGTTTTTCGATTTTGAAGCAAAATACAATGGCAAATCAACAGAGATTACGCCGGCCGTTTGCAGTTTGGAAACTGCTGAATTGGTTCGCAACGCTGCTTCAGGCATTTATGCACTTTTCAATTGCAACGGGGTAGTAAGAATGGATTTCATATTCAATGAAGAGATGAATAAACCTTTTTTGCTGGAAATTAATACAGTACCTGGACAAAGCGCTGCCAGCATTGTTCCTCAACAAGTTGCAGCCATGGGTATGGAGTTGAAGTCGTTTTATTCATCACTCATTAACAATGCCCTAAGTTCTAAAAATAAATAAAATAGAATGATATTCTCCTTCATAACAAAAAAACCTCTGTGGCAAAATATTCTAGCCGGTTTTATTTTTTCACTTGGCCTTGTTGCAATGTTTCTTTTTACACTTAACCTCATTACCAACCATGGAGAATACCTAACTGTTCCAGATGTTAAAGGAATTGATTACCAAAAAGTTAAAGCTGATTTGGAAAAAAATGGTTTTGAGGTAGTTATCCAAGATTCTATTTATGTAGACTCAATTGCTCCAAATGTCATTCTAAAGCAGTTCCCAGAGCCTGAAGCTACAGTTAAAGTGAACAGGGTTGTCTACCTCACTATTAATTGTAGCGTTCCTCCAACCATTAATATGCCTAATTTAATAGGTATGTCTTTTCGTAACGCATTGCTTGAGTTAAAGTCGCTTGGACTAAAACTAGGCGATACATCCTTTGTTCCTGATATTGCAAAAAACGCAGTTAAAGATCAACTTAATGCAGGATCTTCAATAAAGCCTGGATCTCCCATCCGCATGGGAACCCTAATTGATTTGGTTATTGGTGCTGGCTTAGGGGGTGATGAAATTCCTGTTCCAGATCTCTTCGGTTTGTCGTACATCGAAGCTAAAATGGTGTTGGAAGTAAATGGATTGAATGCTGGCGTAATTTTATTGGACGAAAACTTAGTGGATACTTCAGCGGGATTTGTTTATTGGCAAAATCCTATGCCTTTTGATGAACAACAAATGAATAATTCTATCAGGTCTGGACAATTAATGGACATTCGGTTGAGTCTGGAAAAACCTGAACGGAAAATAGATTCTTTACCTCCTATTTTGCCTTCCAAAAAGTAAAATTATTTATCTTTATAGCATGAAAATAATAAATGTTCAAGAATTACATGATCGCATAGAAATCGGTGAATCATTGAATTTGATTGATGTTCGTGAGCCTTATGAGCATGAAGATTTTAATATTGGCGGCATACTTCTTCCGCTAGGAGATATAAGAATTGGTGAAACAGAATCCATTGAGCATTTAAAAAATGAGGAAATTATCTGCTATTGCAGAAGTGGTAATAGAAGCGGACAAGCAGCTATGGTCTTGGAAAGCATGGGCTTCACAAACATCATCAACGTTTCTGGTGGAATGCTTGCTTGGCAAGATTTCTTCCCTAGCAAGTAATTTAATTATTGCCTTCTGCTACTTTGGAAATTTTATTTTGAGGTCTTGAAAGGATTTTTCTATCATCAAATTTACCAATTCCCTGCTAAATTTTTCTATTGATGGAGGATTTATCGTCTCTGTTTGAACAGACCATATCATCGTTTCTGTAGCTGCATCAAAAAAACTTCCTTCCATAAAATATGTTTTGTCTGTAACATAATTTCCATTATCAAACATAAAGGGCGACCAATAAGAATAATAACCACCAAACCTTAAGCCATATCCTGAATATGGTCCATATATGCTATTCATACCTGGCACAAATCTTGTCTCACTTTGCTTATCTATCAATGTAATTGTAAATATGAGGTCACACGATAAATCCTTAATTTTTGTCATCATCATTTCCTTTTCTGGGGGCTTATTTTTGCTGAATGTAGGTGGGAAATAATCCCAACTTCTTTCCACCGAAAAACCTTTGTCGATTGCATTGCGGCTCATCTCTTCTTCCAAATGTGTTCTAACATGTGGATTCGTAACCAGTGCCGCAACAAATATTTTTTTGTATTTATTGTCAGACTTAAAAACATCGTTTGTCCACGAGTAGGTTATTTTTTGAGATGGCCCGCAACTTGTAATAAACAAGAAGCAAAACAGCAGAGGCTCCAAATATTTTCTTGTATGTTGCATAAAAATGTTTTTATATGCAACATACAAGGTGCCTGAATAATTAAGATGAATATAAGCGCATAAAATATTTATTTATATGCTATCGCATGTTTAACCCCGTTATTTAAAAGTTTAGGTTTAATCCAAACATAAAATTTAACCCTGCCATCGGGTAGTAATAATTGTTTCTACTTACTTCGCCATTGTAAATATATGAGTATGTATACCCATTTGGCGCATATAATCGATTCCAAAAATTATTAATTTGTAAAATCATTTCAATAGTTTTGACATCCTTCATTTTAAATTGATAATTTAATTGAAGATCTTGTACAAAAAAAGGATCTAAACTTCTGTCCTTTCTAGATGTATTGTCTAAGTATTGAAGACCTACATATTTAGAAATAATTTTGGTTTCTAAGTTCCTGATAATTCTCGCACTGATGGTTGAACCAACAACAAGGTTTGGAGAATAGGCTAGGTCTGATTTTTTATATGAAGTGGATTTTTGAGTATATGTATCATAGTCATCATAAAAGTCATTATAATTCATAATTTTATTGCTACTGATGGCAACATTATTGTCTACTTTCAACCAATCTGCTAGCTGAAAATTTGCCTCAATTTCTATGCCTGTTCTATAACTATTGGCAATATTAGTTCTCGTATATGCACCCACATCATTTATTTTACCATTTAACACCAATTGGTTTTTATAGCGCATATAATAGCCAGTAACAGAAAGTTTCATCTTCTCACTTATCTTTTCTAT
>CANLED010000089.1 GCA_947489175.1 Chitinophagaceae bacterium
ATGCCGAAGATGGAAGGGATCTGAAGTTGCACCTTGAAAGAATTGAAGGATACAACAAAAGAAAGGATGATCCTACCGTTTGGAAAGAAAATGTTTACACGGGGAAGGATTTCTTCGCAAAAATGATCGCAGAAAAAAAAGGTAATGTAGTTGTATTAGCAGGCAACAATCGGTTGAAAACAAATTATATCTTAGAATCTGTTCGCAACGGATTTAATGTGTTTGCAGACAAACCAATGGCTGTTGACACCAAAGGGTTCGAACAATTGAAATTGGCTTTTACAGAAGCGCAAAAAAAAGGTGTTCAGCTGTACGATATCATGACGGAAAGATTTGAGGTTACAACGCAACTGCAACGTGCGTTTTCGTTAGAATCTGAACTTTTTGGAAACCTGGAAAAAGGAACTCCAGAAGATCCTTCAGTTACAAAAATAAGCGTACACCATTTTTATAAATTTGTATCAGGAAGTGTACTCACAAGGCCTTCCTGGTTTTTTGATGACAAACAACAAGGCGCAGGAATTGTGGATGTAACCACACATCTTGTTGACCTTATCCAATGGGAATGTTTTCCCGGTCAAGTAATTGATTACAAGAAAAAAGTTCGCATGCTCAATGCAAAAAGCTGGACGACTCCTGTATCCGCTGCTGATTTTACAGTGGTAACCAAGGAAGCAGTTCCCGATTACCTCAAGGCAATCAGTGACGGCAAAGGTGATATACTGGTTAATTGCAACGGAGAATTTACATATGTCATCAATGGCGTGCATGCAAAAGTTTCCGTTATTTGGAACTACAAAGCTCCCGATGGAACCGGAGATACACACTACTCACTCATGCGAGGAACGAAAGCTGCATTGATCATCAAACAAGGAAAAGAAGAAAACTTCAAACCAACACTCTACATCGAGCAAAGACAAAAAGATGCTGGCTTTGAAGACAAATTAAAAGCTAGCGTTCAAAAAATCAGCCAGACATTCCCTGGCATTTCTTTGGTGAAAGTGAACAGTGGATGGACAATCAGTGTACCTGAAAAATACAATGATGGACATGAATCTCATTTTGCACAGGTAACCAAAAAATACCTCGAATACCTTCAAAATAAAAACATGCCATCTTGGGAAGTCCCTAACATGATTTCAAAATATTATACAACCACCTTGTCAAGAGAAATGGCAAACAAAAACAAGTGAAAAAAATATCTACCACCCTTTTTGCATTAGTCTATGTTGTAATAAGTTACGGCCAATCTATCGACGACATGAGCAATGGCAAGGCAAGAAATATTTTTGACTTGCTTAGAACCATCCCAGGTGTAGAAGTCTCCGGAAATGCTGGAAACAGAGGGCCACAACAGGTTTTCATCAGAGATGCCAGAAACTTAAAAAGTAAAATACCTGCTATTTTTGTGCTAGACAAAGTGATTTTTGATGGAGACATCAGCATGATTAATCCAATAGACATTGCAGATATCACTGTTTTGAAAGATGCAGCATCAGCAGCTGTTTATGGATCTCGCGGCTTTGGTGGAGTGGTTCAAATAACCACCAAAAACGGAAATGGTGTGGTTCCTGCAAAAGTAACATCCTACGAAAAATCAGCCTATCAGTATTTTATCACTCAAAATACTGAACTAAAAATCGTCGGAAAAGATGGTAAAACCATTGCCCTAGGCATGATAAAAAAAGAAACAGACAGCAGCATTTTCGTCAGGAAAAAAGAAATCCTGAAAATCAACATTGAAAAAGTTGAAATCATAACACAATAAATATGAAAGAACTCAGACAAACATGGAGATGGTTCGGTCCGAACGACCCAGTGAGCCTACAGGATGTAAAACAAACAGGAGCAGTGGGTATTGTTACTGCGTTACACCATGTTCCACACGGCGAAGTATGGACCTACGAGGAAATCATGGAAAGGAAAGCCTTGATAGAATCTTATGGATTAACCTGGGATGTAGTGGAAAGTGTTACCATCCATGAAGAAATTAAAACGAGGACAGGAAACTATCAAGTTTGGATTGACAAATACAAAGAAAGTTTGACCAATTTGGCGAAGGCGGGAGTGAGGGTCATTACCTATAATTTCATGCCGGTGAATGATTGGACCAGAACAAACCTGGACTATGAAATGCCAGACGGTTCAAAAGCACTTTATTTCAATTGGGTTGATTTGGCAGTGTTTGACATTTACATCCTCCAAAGAAAAAATGCAGCCGCTGCATATCCGCAAGAAGTTGTTGCAGAAGCTGAAACAAGGCATGCCTCTTATACACAAGAAGATTTAGACAAAATAGCTGGTGTTGTGATGTTTGGAATCCCCGGTGAAAAAAAGATCACCGTGGAAGGTATGAGGGAAAAACTTTCGCTTTATGATGATATCACACAAGATAAACTCAGAAGCAACTTAGTTTATTTCTTACAACAAATAACCCCGCTTTGCGATGAACTTGGGTTAGACCTTGCCATCCATCCAGACGACCCTCCTTGCGATATACTTGGACTACCACGCATTGTTAAGAACATCGAAGACCTTGAATTTATTGTAAATTCAGTTCCCAACAAAAGCAACGGAATTTGTTTCTGCACAGGATCGTTAGGAGCAAATCCAAATAACGACCTTCCTGAAATGGTAAAAAAATTAGGCACTAGAATACACTTCACACACCTCAGAAATGTAAAAAAAGACCCACAAGGCAACTTCTTTGAAGATGATCACCTTGGCGGAGACAACGACATGTATGCAGTGGTGAAAGAGTTGTTGATAATTCAACAAGATGTTCCCAATCAAATCTCCTTCAGACCAGACCATGGTCATCAAATGATAGATGATTTGAAAAAGGTGACAAACCCCGGCTATTCCTGCATCGGAAGGTTGCGTGGATTGGCAGAAATCAGGGGGTTGCAGCTGGGGATTTTGAGAAATATGGCGGGGAATTAGTTTAAAGTTTTTAGTTTAAAGTTTATTGATGAAACTTTAAACTAAAAACTTTAAACTAATCTGTTTCACAATTTAAATCACAAAACAATATGGATTATACAAGCATGTTTTCGTTAAAAGGCAAAGTAATTGTTGTAACCGGAGGAACCGGTATATTAGGAAAGGCATTTGTTGATGGAATCATTGCCAGTGGCGGCATTGCAGTTGTTGTTGGCAGAAATGAAACAGAAGGTAACAAACGCGTCAATGAAATTCTTTCCAACGGAGGTGAAGCATTGTTCGTTCAAACAGATGTGTTGAATGAAAAGCAAGTTGAAGCGTTGAGAGATAAGGTGATGGAAAAATATGGCCGTATAGATGGCTTGGTAAATGGTGCAGGGGGAAACATGCCACAAGGTGTGATTCAACCAGACCAAGATGTTTTCGACATGAGCATCGAAGGTCTTAAAAATGTGCTTGACCTCAATTTGTGGGGTACCATCATCCCAACTAAAATCTTGGGAGCTGTTATGGCAAAGGGTGGCAGCGGAAGCATCGTAAACATATCTTCCGTAAGCTCAAAACAAATGATCACCAAAGTATTGGGATACAGCATCGGGAAAGCTGGGGTTGACTGTTTCACCAAATGGATGGCAGTGGAAATTGCAAACAGACACGGCGACAAAATCAGGATCAATTCAATCATGCCAGGTTTCTTCCTAACAGAACAAAACAGAACCTTGCTTACCAATCCTGACGGAACTTACACTGAAAGAGGTGGACTCGTCATAAAAAATACGCCTTACAAAAGAATGGGGAAACCAGAAGAACTTGTTGGCGCCCTCATTTATCTGCTGAGCGATGCTTCTAAATTTGTAAATGGCATCGACCTTGGAGTAGATGGAGGTTTCACTATATTCAGCGGTGTTTAATCAATAAAAAAACATAATTTAAACTTCATTAATTAACACATAAACTGTCACATGAAAATTCTAATATCATCATTCCTTTTGCTTTCAGTAATTTTTGCTGAGGCACAAAACAAAGGGGACAACTGGACTTCCCTCTTCAACGGCAAGGATTTAACCGGATTCAAACAGCTCAATGGCAAGGCCAAATACGAGGTAAAAAATGGAGAAATTGTTGGTACAACTGTATTTGGTGAAGCCAACTCGTTCTTAGCTACAGAAAAACTATACGGTGATTTCGTTTTGGAGCTTGACCTAAAAATGTTTGCCGATATGAATTCTGGAATCCAGTTCAGAAGCATCACTTCCAATGAAGGCGCCAACAATAAGGTTCCAGACAGAGTAAGAGGCTATCAGTCCGAAGTAGATCCTTCTGACAGGGCCTGGAGTGGTGGGATTTACGATGAAGCCAGGCGTGGATGGCTCTACCCCATGGATTTTAATCAACCTGCCCAAAAAGCATTTAAAAAAACAGATTGGAACCACTACAAAATTGAGTGCATAGGCAATACCATCAGAACCTGGATCAATGGTGTGGCTTGCTCATATCTTATAGATGACCTCACACCCAAAGGTTTTATTGCCCTTCAGGTTCATGCCATTAAAAACAAGGCAGACGAGGGAAAAGAAATCCATTGGAAAAACATCAAGATTAAAACAACCAATTTAAAGCCATCGCCTTCAGACAACATATTTGTCGTCAACCTGCTCAACAATACTGTATCAGACGAAGAAAAAAAGCAGGGATATGCACTATTATGGGATGGAAAATCTTCCACTGGATGGCAGTCAGCCAACATGGCTCCATTTCCATCAAATGGATGGGAAATTGCAAATGGTGAATTGTCAGTCCGCAATTCTGGGAACGAGGCGCGTGTAGATGGTGGAGACATCATTACTGAAAAGGAATTTGGTGCATTCGACTTTCAATTCGAATTCAAATTAACTGATACTGCCAATTCAGGAATAAAATACTTTATTGTTCCCAGCAAAGACAAAAAAGCAGGAGTTGGCCCTGAGTTCCAAATCCTCGATGATGCAAAACATCCTGATGCCAAAATGGGCGTGGGAGGAAACAGGACCATGGCATCTTTATATGACCTGATACCTGCTGCTACAGGACTAGACCCCAATGCCAACAGAAGAGACAGGATTGCCATTGGAGAATGGAACCGTGGTAGAATCATTGCACACCCCAATGGAACAATTGAACATTGGCTCAATGGTTTCAAGATGGTAGAATACCAAAGGGGAAGTCCTAACTTCAATGCACTTGTTGCAAAAAGTAAGTATGCAAAAATTGAAAAATTTGGTATGGCTCCTAAAGGCAGGATCCTCATCCAAGATCATAATGATAAAGTTAGTTTTAGAAGCATGAAAATCAAAGAACTTTAGTTGAAAGGGTTTAGAGGGTTTAGAGATTTTAGAGGGTTTAGATTGCTGAGGATGTGTAAGATCCTTCAACTTCTTTAACTTCCTCAACCACCTCAACCAAACTCAACCTTCTAAACTTTCTAAACCCTCTAAACCTTCTTAAACCACTTCAACCTCTTCAACTAACTTCAACCAGTTAAACCCAACATAAACTTTAAACATTAAACCTTAAACCAAAAATATGTCTCACCGCAGAACATTTTTAAAACAAACCGCCCAAGCCACTGCTGCTACAGCAATCGCTTCTATGGGTTGGACCGCCAAATCTTATGGCAACATCATTGGCGCGAACGACCGCGTTCGTCTTGGTGTTGTTGGTTTTTCAGACAGGCATAAGCAGTCGCACATCCCCGCTTTCATGAACCACTACAAAGAATTGAATTTCGATATTGTAGCGGTATCAGACATTTGGAAAGTGCGCAGGGAAGAAGGTGTTTCCTTCTTGAAATCTAAAATGGAACACGACATCATCGGTTGCAAAAACAACGATGAGCTTTATTCACTAAAGGACATTGATGCCGTTTTCATTTCGACTGCAGATTTCCAACATGCCTTGCATACCATTGAGGCGTTGAAAGCCAACAAAGACATCTATTGTGAAAAGCCATTTGCTGAAACAATGGAAGACAACCGTGCAGCATTAAAAGCAGCAAAAGCTTCAGATAGAATCATACAAATTGGCTCTCAAAGAAGATCAGGAGCCAACTATCATGCTGCTGAAAAATTCATCAAATCAGGCAAGTTTGGAGACATTACCATGGTGGAATTAACATGGAACGTTAATCAACCAGGCAGGTGGAGAAGACCAGACTTGGTGGGAAAATGTTTTGAAAAGGACCTTGATTGGAAACGTTACTTGTTAAACAGACCATACGAAAATTTTGATGCTAGGAAATATTTAGAATACCGTTTGTTTTGGCCATATTCTTCAGGAATGCCAGGTCAGTGGATGAGTCACCAAATTGATACCGTTCATTGGTTTACAGGATTATCACACCCAAGAAGTGTAGTGGCAAACGGAGGCGTTTACCAATGGAAAGACGGCAGAAGAAACTGGGATACCACTACTGCAGTATTTGATTATGGTCCAAAAGATGATCCTTCTAAAGGATTCCAAGTGGTTTTCATGTCTAGAATGCACAATGGCGATGACAATGCAAGTGAAGTTTACTACAGTGTTGGTGGTGAACTCAACCTCATCAACAATAAAGTATCGCCTAAAGGTGGACTTACAGAAAAGTTTGCAAAACCAATGGGAATGAAGCCAGTTTTGCTTCCTGAGATGAGCCTTACAGATAACGTGATAAAGGTAGAATCAGGAGCCAATACAGGTGGTGATCCACTTACATCAGCCCATGTGCGCAACTGGATGGAATGTATTAGGAGTAGAAAACAAACAAACTCACCTGTAGAAGCTGGATATACGCATTCAATTGCTACCATCATGTCTAATGCAGCAGCACGTACTGGAGAAAAAGTAACTTTTGATGAAAAGACACAGGAAGTAATGGCCGGTGGTAAAATCTTCAAGTATTAATCAAGAAAAAAACATAGACAATTGGAAAACGGCGGCCGCACTTGTGGCCGCCAATTTTTTCTTCGGTACGAATATTATTGCGGTAAAAAAAATTTCACCCCTTGTCATTGATCCATTAGGACTCTCCTTTGCAAGGATGTTTATCACCTCCATTCTCTTGATTTTAATTCCGATCTTCATCAAAGAGAAAGAAAAAATTGAAAAAAAGGATTACTTAATTTTGATCATTGCCGGGTTGTTGGGAGTAACCTGTAACCAAATCTTTTCAATTACAGGCATTTCAAAAACCAATCCCATCCATGCCTCTTTGCTGATTATGGCAACTCCGATTATTGTTTCTGTTTTAGCCGCGATTTTTTTGCATGAAAGATTTGGGTGGAATAAATTGCTGGGACTGATTTTCGGAATATCAGGAGCATCGATATTGATAACGTCAAGAACATCCACGCATAGCATCAATCCAGCTTCTCTAACTGGTGACGTCTTTATCGTACTAGGAGCCTTATGCTATTCCATCTACCTTATTTTAATCAGAAAACTTTCCTCCAAATACAAACCACTGACCATACTACGTTTTGTTTTTATTTTTGGAGCCCTCTTTTCCATTCCTTTATGCACACCCACTTTTTACAATGCATCGTGGAGTGATTTTCATGGAATAGAATGGTATGCCATCTTCCACATTATTATGCTAGGAACTTTTCTCTCCTACCTGCTCATGAACATCGGGGTTAGTAAATGGGGTCCATCCAGAACAGGAAGTTTTATATATTTCCAACCGTTGTTTGGTACAGCAGCGGCAGTGTTGATCTTGAATGAAACACTTACAATCATTAAAATAGTAGCAGGATGTTTGATTGTTGTTGGGGTTTGGGTAACGTC
>CANLED010000090.1 GCA_947489175.1 Chitinophagaceae bacterium
TTTTCATTGGAGTAATTGCAGCCATAGTTTCAAACATTGCAGTATACTACAAACAAAAATCAACCTTGGATGACGCGTTGGATGTATTCCCTTGTCACGGTATAGGTGGTATGGTTGGAATGGTTCTTACAGGAATTTTTGCTACAAAGGCAGTTAACACTGCCGGTAATGATGGACTTTTCTACGGTAATGCTTCATTCTTTTTTGTTCAGTTAAAAGCAATGGCTATTGCAGTTGTTTATTCCTTTGTTGTATCCTTCTTGATTTTCAAGATAATTGACTTGATCCAACCATTGAGGGTTACTGAAGAAGAAGAAGAAATGGGACTTGATGAATCTCAACATGATGAGAAGTATTCTCAAGGTACCTTGGTGATGAATAATGAAGAAATAGAAATTCCTGCATAAATAATAAGGGTACAGCGCAAGGTCGTGTTGGACTAGAACATTGACCTCTGCCATACCCTCTTTTTGAAACTAAAAACCAAAACAATGTTACGAAAACTTTCCGTAATTGGAGCGTTGATGCTCTGTGTTATTATCAGTAATGGACAAGACAGCACGTCGAAATCAGAAAAAAAATCAAATTTCACTTTTAGTGGATCTGTTGATGGATATTTCAGGGCTGACTTCAACAAAAATGTTGCGAACAACAGAACCAGTTTTACCAACAGCACTGGCAAACTTGCCTTTGGCATGGCTTCTGCTAAAGTAGACTATGCAGTAAAAGGATTTTCCTTCACAGCAGATCTTGGTGTTGGAAAAAGGGCTAAAGAATTTGCCTACAATGACAAGGGAATTCTTGCTTCTGTGAAGCAATTATATGCCTCATACTCCCCTGCTGATTGGATCAAAATTACAGGAGGAACATGGGCAACACATGTTGGTTATGAATTAGTAGACCCAGGTGGAAACAGAAATTACAGCATGTCGTACATGTTTTCTTGGGGTCCATTCCTTCACACCGGAGCCAAGACAGACTTAACTTTCGGCAAGTCAACCGTCATGGTTGGAGTATCAAATCCTACTGATTACAGAAAAGTTCCTTCTGACAATAAAAAAGCATTGTTGTTTCAGTATGGATATGCTTTCAGCGACAATGTAAAGTTATATTTGAATTATGTAGGTGGACAAAGACCAACTGATTCAGCAAAGGTTAGACAATATGATGTTGTGTTAACCGCAAAATTCAGTGACAAATTTAATGTAGCATACAATGGCACACTAAACAGTTCAAGAACACAACAGAAATCTATTTATGCTGATGCATCGACTTGGGGTGGTTCAGCATTTTATTTCAACTATGATCCGTTAAAGAATTTTGGGGTTACATTACGTTCTGAAATTTTTAATGACAAAAACAAATTGGCTGCATTAGGAAGTGCGCCTTTTGGTTCAAGCATTTTTGCAAATACCATATCAGGAAATATCAAGGTTGGTCCAGTCACCATAGTTCCTGAGCTGAGGTTTGAATCTGCCAGTAAAGCTGTATTTTTTAACAAAGATGGCGACGGAAAGTCAAATGCATCAAGCTTTTTGTTAGCAGCTTACTATAAGTTTTAAGTATTAATTTAATGGTTAGAAATAAAAACGAGGTGGCTTTTTAGCCACCTCTCTTTTTTATTTCTTCCTAAAGAATATACGTACAGGAACTCCAGAAAAATTGAATTTTTCCCTAAGTTTATTTTCAAGATAGTTTCTATATGGCGTTTTGATATCGTCAGGATGATTGGCGAAAAATGCAAAACTTGGTACAACCGTTGGGATTTGTGTAACGAATTTGATTTTGATGGTATTGCCTCTCACAACTGGAGGATGATGAGCCTCAATTACCTTTAACATTTCGTCATTTAACGCTGAAGTAGCCACTTTTCTTTTCCTATTGTCAAATACATCTAAACCAGTTTCAATTACTTTGAAGATCCTGGTTTTTTCAGTTGCTGAGATAAACAAAATGGGAAGATCTGTAAATGGAGCAAGCCTTGTTTTCATGTTTTTCTCATAATCCCTCGAAGTATTTGTCTCCTTATTCATCAAATCCCATTTGTTCACGATAAATACAATTCCTTTACCTTTTTTGATGGCCAATGAAAAAATATTTAAATCTTGTTGCGTAATGCCCATTTCAGCATCAATCATCATCAAACAAACATCGGCTTCATCCATTGCTTTGATAGCCCTGATTACTGAATAAAATTCAATATCCTCGTGAACCTTATTTTTTCTTCTTATACCAGCTGTATCAATTAAGATAAACTCTTTTTGAAACAACTTGTAATGGGTATGAATGGTATCTCTTGTAGTGCCAGCGATGTTACTTACTATGGTTCTTTCAGTACCCACCAATGCGTTTAACAAGGATGACTTACCAACATTAGGCTGACCAATGATAGCAAATTTTGGAAGGTCCTCATTAACTGGTTCCAGTTCAGTATCAATACATTTAG
Source organism: Chitinophagaceae bacterium (assembly GCA_947489175.1). GTDB lineage: Bacteria > Bacteroidota > Bacteroidia > Chitinophagales > Chitinophagaceae > Pollutibacter. Next base: position 2,447 of record CANLED010000090.1, read on the forward strand.
CAACATCATCCAAAAGATCTCCAGTTCCACTACCTGAAATTGAAGAAAGAAAATGCGTATTTTCAAAACCCAGTCCATAAAACTCAGTTGCAGAAAGCAGCCTGTCGCTATTATCCACTTTGTTTACAACCAAGAAAACTGGTTTTTTTGAAGGCCTCAAGATTCTGGCCATTGCTTCATCGAGGTGCGTAATTCCAGTAGTTACGTCGCACATAAAAACGATGGCATTTGCTTCTTCAACAGCAATGATTACTTGCTTTCTGATTTCACGTTCAAACACATCATCGCTATCCGGAACAAAACCGCCAGTATCAATTACGTTGAATGATTTTCCGTTCCATTCACTTACTCCATATTGTCTATCTCTTGTAACACCTGGTGTATCTTCAACTATTGCTTTTCTTTGTTCGAGAAGCCTGTTGAAAAAAGTACTCTTGCCTACATTCGGTCGGCCAACAATGGCCAGCGTAAATCCACTCATAATAATTACCTCTTAATTTCGATGTGTTGATTGTAATATGTCAGGAAACGCAACACATCAAGTTCCCTGTTCATTTTAATTTTATTCTCTTTAATCCAATTTTCCATTTCTTGTATATGTGGAATTGATGACAATATATTGTCATCAGAAATTTTCTTTAGTTGAATAACTTCTTTTGGTGTTTGTAAAAAATATGTATTTGTTGAACCAAAGTAATAACGTTTAGCCGCACCAAATAATGAATCTGCTATCACCACAGCACGCTTTGTATGTTTGTATAAAATATACTTTCCAACATTCATTTGCTGGACATAATCATTTATCAATTTATCATTTAGCAGAAGTCCAGGTATATTTTTTACAAATACTGATATTCCATTGATTGTATCAGCGGTGTTATAAAGAACAACTCTATTTACCATTTCAGTTGAAACAACTAATTCTATTGAATCTTTTCCTTTATAATGAAATTCCTGTGATGCTATGTTATACCTAACCAAAAATCTACCTATATTTTTATTATCGGAAACATAAAGATCAGCAGGATAAAAAACATCATTCCAAAAAGGACTTCCCTGAATCTGTGAATAAGCAAGACGCTGACTATTAAAACTCCCTTTACCGTCAATAAAAATCTCGTTATTAACTGATGATGATTTAATACCATCAAGTTCTGCTCGTGTGTTTTCTCTCATGCCTTGGCTTTGTGCAGAAAGATCTATACTGAAGCACATCAAAAGAAAACAACAAAATATTTTCAACCAATTATTTTTCACTCTTTTCATATGATAATTAATTATAACCATATTCTTTTAAATAAAGATCATTATTACGCCAATTTGGTCTCACCTTAACGAACAACTCTAAAAAAACTTTTCGGTCCAAAAAAGCTTCTAATGAGATCCTAGATTCGGTGCCTAATTTTTTTATCATAGACCCTCCGTGGCCTAATAGAATGGCTTTCTGAGATTCTCTGTGCACTACAATATCTGCAGTTATTTTGGTAAGGGTATTTTTTTCTTCAAAACGCTGCACCATAACAGTTGTTTGATAAGGGATCTCTTGATCGTAAAGTTCAAAAATTTTCTCTCTAATCAATTCACTGGCAAAAAACTTTGTTGGTAAATCAGTTAAGTCATCCTCACCAAAAAAAGCATCCCCTTCTGGAAGTATTTGTACAATTTCATTGATTAATTCATCAATGTGTAATTTTTTTCCTGCAGAGATGACGACTGTTTTTTTACAATATTTTTTTGCAGAAAAAAAATCTTTCGCCTCTTGAATTTTAGCACTATTTACAGCATCGCATTTATTCAATACCAAAAGACATGGCACATGCATTTTTAAAGTTGAAAAGATTTCATCTAACTTATTAAGGTCATCACGAAGATCCGCAATCATCAAACAAACATCTGAATCTTGCATGCTTGATTTTACAGCATGCATCATCTTTTCGTGCAACTTATATTCTGGTTCTATGATACCTGGAGTATCGGAAAACACAATCTGAAAGCCTGGTCCATTTAAAAAAGCACGAATGCGGTGCCGCGTTGTTTGAACCTTAGGAGATACAATAGCTAGCTTCTCTCCTACCAATGCATTTAGCAAAGTACTCTTGCCTGCATTGGGTTTACCGATGATATTTACAAATCCTGATTTCATTATTATTACACAAAGGTAACATAGTAAAAATTGTTTTGCTAGAATAGATTTAAAGTGTACATTTGCAACGCGAAGTAGAGCAGCGGTAGCTCGTCGGGCTCATAACCCGAAGGTCACTGGTTCGATCCCAGTCTTCGCAACTACAAAGCAGCCAATTGGCTGCTTTTTTTATTACTTTGAACATAAGTTATGGCACTATTTGCGCCATAACTTGAAATCATCCCATAATATTTGAAGGGGTTTACCTTGAGCCTTCATGTAATCAATTAATTCTTTTGAAGTGTACATTTTCATTGGATTGAATTGTGTTACGCCATCAGGATTAGAATCGGTTGTGTTGTGTGTGAAGTTCGTTATGTCAAATACAACTTCTTTTTTTCCACCATCGGGTTCAATTGTCATGTAAAATCTTCCAGTTTTTGCATTTCCTTCTTTAAAATAATAATCCATTGTAAACCATTGTCCAACAGGTATTTTTACTTTTCCGGCTTTGGCAGACCAAATGGTTGTGTATTTTTGGCTATTGTCTGGATAAAGAATGCAATCTTGTCCGTCAACGATAAAATGCAAATCATCTTCAGTTGGAATTAATTTACCTATGCCAAGTGTTAGCCTATATCCGAATGGTACTGTTTGGCTCCATGTTATGTTGTTCCATATTTCAACAATGGTCAGCCAATTTATTGTATTTGGGTATTTGCGAAGCAGGTTTATATCAGTTGGAAGAAACATTCGAACAGATTGATAATATTCTTTCAACCCACTTTTAACTCCATAAAATTCGTATTGAACCCTTGCTTTCACAGACCCTGATGCATCAGCCCATGAATCACTGATGTTGTATCTCAACACTTTATTTGAAGGATTCATTGGGTCTGAAACCAAGCTGGCAGAGCGTTTGGACAAATCACCTCCATTGTAATTGAAGTAAGGTTGACTAGATAGAATATTTCCCATCAATGCATCCCAATCATTGTTAGAACCTAATAAAGCGTCTTTCCCAGTGATTTTTTCTGTGATAGAACTGCTTGGAACAATTGCACAGGGAAGTTCAAAGTTTGAATGAAACATCAATGTACCTTTCAATGTGGCAGGGTCAATTATAGTAACTGGAATTGAAGGTGGTAAAATCGTGGTAGGTGTTGGTACAGTTGATTTGCTGCAACTCATGGATGCAACAATGATTAATGATAAAATTAGGTTTTGAGAGTATTTCATGAAACTTTTTGAATGTAGTTTAAATTTAATTAATTTTTTAATTGTTGGAAATCAAACAAATATTGTTCCTTTCATAAACAAGGTGCCTGTTCCGCTTATCTCGATCCGCTCACCCAAATATTTACACGTAAGCTTGCCGCCACGTGCTGATACTTGCAAGGCCTCCATTACTTCTTTACCAAGTACTTCCTTCCAGTATGGTATCAACGTAGTATGCGCTGAGCCAGTTACATGATCTTCATCAATGCCAGATTGCGGACCAAAAAATCTAGAGACAAAGTCAACCTGATCTCCCTTTGCTGTTACAATTATCCCTCTTGCATTTAACTTGGATAAATTGATAAAATTGGGATGCATTTCGCGTATTTCAGCTTCACTTGAAAAAACAATCATAAAATCATTTCTACCTCTAAAAGCCTTTACAGGCATGGGTTTGAAACAAGATATGATTTCATCTGAAATGGCCACTTCATGAATTTCATCCGTTGGAAAATTCAACGTAAGCAAATCCCCCAGCCTTGTTACAATCAATTCACCACTTCGGGGAGAATGGAATATGATTTTGTTGTTTACATATCCAAGATGATTAAACAATACATATGCTGAAGCCAAGGTGGCATGTCCGCAAATATCAACTTCAACAATTGGAGTAAACCATCTAATTTCAAAAATATCACCTGATTGCACAAAGAAAACAGTTTCAGAAAGGTTGTTTTCAAAGGCTATATTTTGCATCAATTTTTCATCAATCCAAGCAGAAAGAGGCACAACAGCAGCAGGATTTCCTTTGAAAAGTTCATCTGCAAAAGCATCAACCTGAAAAATCTTTAGTTCCATGCTCAACAATTAACCTTTTAAAATGGCGTCAATCTCTGTTAACTCTTCTTTAGAAAAAGTAATGTTATTGAGCGCATTGAAGGCATCTTGCACGTGCGAAACTTTACTTGCACCAATCAAAACCGAAGTAATTCTATCATCCCTTAATAACCAAGCAACGGCCATTTCAGCAAGTTTTTGTCCGCGCTTTGCTGCAAAATCATTCAGCTTGCTAATTATATTTACTTTTTCTGCAGATATTTGTTCCGGTGACAATGATGGATGTCTTGAGGCCCTTGAATTTGCTGGAATTCCATGTAGATATTTATCTGTCAACAAACCCTGTGCCAAGGGTGAGAATGCTATGCATCCTACTTTATTTTGTTCCAAAACATCCAACAAACCTTCTTCAGGGGTTCTTACAAACATTGAATATTTAGGTTGATGGATAATGCAAGGAGTTCCGAGTTGTGTTAGAATATCAAATGCTTGTTGTGCCAAATCTGGAGGATAGTTAGATAAACCAACATACAAAGCCTTGCCTTGTCTAACGATCAAATCCAATGCTGTCATAGTTTCCAGCAAAGGTGTATTGGGGTCTGGACGGTGATGATAGAAAATATCAACATATTCTAAACCCATTCTTTTTAAGCTTTGATTCAAGCTAGCAACCAAATATTTTTTGCTGCCCCAATCACCATAAGGACCGTCCCACATGGTGAAACCAGCTTTTGTTGAAATTATTATTTCATCACGGTAATTGACAAAACCATCGCGTAAGATTGCACCAAAATTGGTTTCTGCACTACCCGCTGGCGGACCGTAATTGTTGGCTAAATCGAAATGAGTGATGCCCAAATCAAAAGCTGTATAAAGAACATTTTCAAAGTTTGAACGCAAATCAACATGTCCAAAATTATGCCAGAGTCCAAGCGATATTGGAGGGAGCATCAATCCGCTGTTTCCACAACGACGGTAGGTTAGGTTTTGATAACGATTCTGATTGGGCGTGTACATTATATTTATTTTTATATAGATTGAAAATTACTGAATTATTTCTCAAACCA
>CANLED010000091.1 GCA_947489175.1 Chitinophagaceae bacterium
AGCAGAGAAATCTAGTCTAACATAAAAACAAAAATCACCGATTTCAACTTTAAACTTTCAACCCTTAAACTTCTTCAACCCCTTCAACTGCTTCAACATTAATAGGGCCATAAACATGCGGAAATGTTTGCTCCAAAGAAGGCGACCATTCAAATATAAACTGAGCTGATAGCTTAGTTGTTTCAATGCATAGCTTAACTAAATCGGTTATGTTAGCGTAATATTTTTCTTTAATAAAATCAACTTGATTGTCTTCACAACAATGTATGAATCCCTCTTCATTTAAAGCTGGTGCTACATACGATCCTGACTCTATGGCCTTCTGCCATTCACTCTTTGTTGTAATGTGATAAATTTTACTCATTCATTTTTTTTCTGTTTATGAATATACGGATTTTATTTGTCTTGCAGTCATCATTAAATCAGCTAATACCATTGCTGTAACTGCTTCCAATACTGGCGGCACCCTTAAAGCTATGCAAAGGTCATGTCTTCCCCTCACTGCAAAACTTTCCATAACATCTGTTTCCCAGCTATAAGTAAACTGATCTTTGGGGGTTGATGATGTTGGTTTTATCGCTATTCGATACACCAGTTCATTGCCATTTGTAATGCCTCCCACAATTCCACCAGCATGATTGGTGCTGGTTTTTCCTTCCTTATTTTCAATGGCATCGTTGTGTTCTACGCCAAACATACTGGCTGCTTTAAAACCTGTTCCAAATTCAATGCCCCGAACGGCAGGTATTGAAAAAACTGCATGAGAAATCAATGATTCCACAGAATCAAAAAATGGTTCTCCCAACCCGATTGGCAATCCCTGCACCCTACACTCCACGATTCCACCTACAGAATCCTTGTTTTCGATGGCTTTTTGAAGTCCTAGCTCCACATCTGCTATACCACCAATGGAAATAATTTCTGCAACCACACTGATATCTTTCAAGATTTTTTTTGCAACAACCCCGGCAGCAACTAAACACAAGGTCAATCGTCCACTAAAATGCCCTCCTCCCCTATAATCCTCATGTCCGCCATATTTTACATTGGCTACAAAATCCGCGTGTCCAGGTCGTGGCACAGCCCGCTGCTTTTCATAATCGCCAGACCTAGTATTCTTATTTTCGAATATAAGGGTAAGTGGAGCTCCCGTCGTCTTGCCATTAAACACACCACTCTTAAACAATGGTAGATCTTCCTCCTGTCTTGGAGTAGTGCCCTTTTGACTTCCGCCCTTTCTTCTTTCTGTGTCTTTGATGAAGTCATCAACAGACAATGGCATGCCTGCTGGACAACCATCAATCACCATACCAACACTCTCGCCATGCGATTCTCCAAAAATTGAGACAGAAAAAAGTTTTCCAAAATGATTCATAACCTTTCTTTAATTCGTTTGCAATTTTACTGTTGCTCCCAATGAAATGATGTGTTGATAAAAATCAGGATATGATTTATTGATGGCCTCTGCGTCATGAATAACCACATCTCCTGATGCCCCTAAAGCTGCCACAGCAGCTGCCATGGCAATCCGATGATCGTGATGAGAAGATACCTTAGCCGCTTTTACACCCGTTCCTCCATGCACCAACATCAAGTCGCCCTGTAATTCAATAACAATCCCCATCTTTCCAAATACATCCTGCAAAGTGATGGCCCTATCACTCTCCTTGTGGGTCAATCTTTTCGCGCCAGCAATCTTCGTTATCCCATCACAATATGCCGCCAAGGCTACCAAAGGAGGAAACAAATCAGGACACTCCGTGGCATCAAACTCAAATGATTTCAATGTTGCTGGACTAACACTGTATTTTCCGTCTTCCCAAGATAATGCTGCGCCTGAAGCTTTAATCGCCTCTAATATTTTTTTATCGGCCTGCACAGAATCTTCTCGCATGCCTTCAATCACAACTGTTCCTGAAATTGCACCTGCCACAAATAAAAATGCAGCACCACTCCAATCTCCTTCAACTGTATATTCTATCAGTTCTTTTCTTTCTTTATTTTTTTCTGTGCCAAAGGAAAAATATCTGTATCCTTCTACCACAGGCTCTTTCATGCCAAATGCCTTTATCACATGCAAGGTCATGTCGATATATGGCTTGCTCTTCAAATCATTTACAGTAATCACCACATCGCTCGCTTCTGATGATGAAAATGCCATCAATAGTCCCGTCAAAAACTGTGAACTTAAACTTCCATCCACTTCAATTGACCTCGGTACCAAAGAACCTTGAATTTCAATCGGTAATTTTCCTTCATTGGATGAAATAGCTATACCTAATTTCGGAAAAATCTCATCAAAGAAATTCATGGGGCGCTTCAACAAAGAACCTGTTCCTACCACACTCAATTTCTTTTCACTTATCGCAGCAATCGGTGTAAACATCCTAATGCCTAACCCACTCTCTCCACAATTAATTTCATCATTGATGGGTTTTACACCTTTGCTTTTTATTTCGATAAAATCGTCTTTAATAACAACAACAGCGCCAAGTTTCTGGATGACATCCAAAGCTGCTAAATCATCGTTGCAATGTCCCGGCTGATGAATGAAAGTGGTGCCCTTGTGCAACAATGCTGCCGCACAAGCGCGTTGCATGTCGCTTTTAGAGCGGGGTGCCAAAATACTTCCCCCTATCGTTGATGGTTGTACAATTGCTTTCATTGCTAGTTTATCCTTTATTGATTTTATTAAATCCTGCTAGATGCTGTTTCAAATCATCAACTGGAATTTGATTGATGATTCCCTTCCCTATATTCTCCAATAAAATATAACTCATTCCTGCATCCACGCGTTTCTTGTCCATCTTCAATATTTTAAACACCCGCATCACTTGAAAATGAGTTCTAGTAGGCAATCCATAGTTAACCAACACCTGCTCTACCCTTCCTGCCTCGCTAAACCCTAGCAATTTCTCTGATAACCAACACGCAAATATCATTCCAAGCGATACCGCTTGCCCATGCGTTAACTCATACTGAGTCTCCAATGCATGCCCAAGGGTATGTCCAAAATTCAATAATTTCCTATCTCCCGATTCAAACTCGTCATTCTGCACTACTTCTACTTTCAACTTGATATTCTTTAAAACAATTTCTGCTAACAAATCCTTATTGCGCTTCACTTTTGCAATATTATGCTGCTCTAACAACTGAAAGGTTTCGGCATCCAAAATACAGGCATGCTTGATGATTTCAGCAAAGCCATTAGACCATTCCTCATCGGGCAAGGTCTTCAACAGATTGAGGTCATAAAACAAGAAAGATGGCTGCCTGATCACACCTACCATGTTTTTAAAGGCACCAACATCAATCCCATTCTTCCCGCCAATTGAGGCATCCACCATTGCCAACAAACTCGTTGGCACAAATCCAAACTTTATTCCACGCATATATACAGACGCAATATAACCTGTGAGGTCTGTAACCACACCTCCTCCAACCCCTACCAAAACGGTTTTTCTGTCGGCCTCAAACGCTATTAGCTGCTTGATAACTGCATCCACCGTTGCTTGCACCTTGTATTCTTCACCTGCTTTTAGGGTGATGACATTCCACTTTTTAAACTTTGGCTTATGTGCAACAAAAACATTTTCATCTGTGATTAAAATGGTTTTTTCTCTATCAACCACTTGGTCTAGGTCTTTGAAAGCTGCTTCTACATAACAATCTACTTCGCTTTGTGAGAAAGAATACGTTATTTTTTTCATGACTTATTTTCTAACTTGTTGTCTGTTTTTAGAAATACCTCTATTTCTGTTTCAAATGATTTAGACAAATGATAATCCTCTTGACGGTCGAGATAATCTCTTACTTGTTGCAAGGCACCTGGACTCACAGAGTAAGCGATGGTTTCCTCAGACCATGAAAATTCTTCTTTGAGCAGTTGCGTTCCATTGAGCCATTCTGTTGATTCAGACCTCAAGATCCGCATCACCTGTGATAGGTTCTGGGCTGGGTGCAATTGCAAAAGCAAGTGAACATGGTCTTCAACTCCATTGATGGTTAATACATGAATTCCTTTTTCTTCAGCATGTTTTTTCAAATGTGCAAAAAGAACAACACGAACAGGTTTAGATAAAATCTTTTCCCTGTTTCGTGTTGACCAAATTATATGCACATATAAATATATTTGTACCATGCTCAATTTATTTGAATCGGAGCTCAATCGTTCATCACCTTATTCTGCCTATTGATGCTCTCCATATGAACAGCATCCATGTATCTGGTAATGAACTCTTCACTCAAATCCAACTTCTCTGCCTTTCTAACAGCCTTGTCAAGGATTTCGTTCCAACGGGTTGACTGCAAAATGGTAACGTTGTTGTTCTTTTTGTATGCACCAATTTTTTCTGCGATATTCATTCTTTGAGAAATCAATTGCATCAATTCATCATCAATGTGGTTGATTTGTTCCCTTAATTTATCCAATGCTGCATGGAAGGTTTCAGAAGGAACGTTTTCCCTTCTCCAAATTATGTCAGTCAACATTTCAGCAAGACGCTCTGGTGTTATTTGCTGCTTAGCATCGCTCCATGCATTGTCTGGGTCAATGTGACTTTCAATCATCAAACCATCAAAATCTAAGTCAATGGCTTTTTGTGCAGTTGCCTGAAGGATATCACGCCTTCCACAAATATGAGAAGGGTCGTTGATAATTTTCATGCCAGGCATTCTACGCTTCATTTCTATTGCCAAATGCCACATAGGGGCATTCCTAAATTCAGTATTTCCATAAGAAGAAAACCCACGGTGTATCAAACCAATTTCTTTGATGCCAGCACGAGCAACACGCTCAACTGCACCTTGCCAAAGTTCAAGATCCGGATTGATTGGGTTCTTGATTAGAACAGGCACATCAACGCCACGAAGTGCATCTGCAACTTCCTGAACACTAAAAGGGTTCACAGTTGTTCTAGCACCAATCCATAACACATCAACATCGAAAGTAAGTGCATCTTCAACTTGCTTTCCAGTTGCTACCTCAACTGTAGTTGGCAAACCAGTAAGTTTTTTTGCTTGTTGTAGCCATGGCAATCCTTTTGCTCCAATACCTTCAAACATACCAGGCTTGGTTCTTGGTTTCCAAATACCTGCACGAAGCATGTCAACTTGACCAGTTTTGGCAAGGCGCTGCGCTGTTTCCAACACTTGTTCTTCGGTTTCCGCACTGCAAGGTCCAGAGATAATCAAGGGACGTTTGTTCCAAGCAGACTTTACACTAGACTGATGATTTGTTTCTGTTGATTCCATGATGTAAAATTAACGTTTTTTAAAAGATGGTTTTTATGTTAATGAATGATCCTCCGGATCTGGTTTGCGTTTTCGATTAATTCGTGTAGATATTCCCAGTTTTCTTTTTCTAGGCACGATTTGAATTTTTTCAACTGCATGATGTGTTCATTGAGTACATCAAGAATGTTGTCTTTGTTCTGTTTGAAGATGGGCGTCCACATGTCTGGATTGCTCTTTGCGAGCCTTACCGTACTTTCAAAACCAGCACTAGCCATTTCAAAAATTGCATGGTCTTCCTTTTCTTTTTCCAACACTGTATTGGCAAGCGCAAAAGAAGATAAATGTGAAATATGACTTACATAAGCAGCGTGCAAATCATGGTCTTGTGCCCCCATCTCAAAAATCCGCATCCTCAATTCTCCAAAAAGATATTTCGCATAATTAACAGCGTCTTCATCACTTTCATCTAAATCACACAAAATCACAGATTTTTCTTCAAAAGCCCCTGCCACAGCAGCTGAAGGCCCACTGTATTCAGTACCCCACATTGGATGTACCGCCACAAAACGACCTCTTTTTGGGTGATTTTTAATTGTCTCAGAGAGTAAACTTTTCGTTGAGCCCAAATCAATCACCACTTGTTTTTCAACAAGATTTAATATCGAGGGAAGTATGCTGATAATATTATCAACAGGGATGGCCAATATAATAAGATCGACTTGTGATACAGCAGCAGCCAAATCCATCATTTCATCAACAAGATTCAATGACAGTGCCTGCTCTGCATGCATGGGATTGAAATCAACACCAATGATTTTATCGGCGAGTCCTTTGCTCCTGCATTGCAACGCGAAGGATCCTCCGATGAGTCCAACCCCTACAACAGCTATGTTTTTTTTATCGTTATTCATTTTCTGAAATGCTTATCATGATACCCAATACTTTATTCCTTTTTACTACTTGGTACGCAATGCCTGTTCTATTCTATCAATCGCTTCTTCTAACACTTCTTTTTTACTACACAAACTCAACCGCACAAACTTGTCGCCTGCATCTCCAAAAATTCCACCTGGTGTAATAAATACTCGGGCGTCTTGCAGAACTTCATCACTCAATTGATAACCGCTTTCATATTGAGAAGGAATAGCAGCCCAAACAAACATACCTACTTGATCAACAGCATACTTGCACTGCAATAAATCCAACAATTTGCAAGCCAGCTTTTTACGCTCTAAATAAATTTCATTCACTCCTTTGAACCAATCCTCATCGAGCTCCAAAGCCTTTGCTGCAGCGAGTTGTACAGGAAGAAACATGCCGCTGTCCATATTGCTTTTGAATCTCAAAATAGAATTGATGTGCTCCGCAGAAGCAACAAGCATACCAACACGCCAGCCAGCCATATTGTGCGACTTGCTCAGCGAGTTTAATTCGATGACAACCTCTTTCTCTGCATCAAATTCAAATAAACTCGAAGGATTTTCATTTAAAATGAAACTGTATGGATTGTCATGAACAATCAACACTTTTTCTTGCTTTGCAAATTCAATAACCTCTTGCAATATTTTTTTATCTGGTAATTGTCCCGTTGGCATATGTGGGTAATTCAAAAAAATCAACTTAACCCTACCAGATGAAGTTTCGTTAAATTCATCAATCATCTTTTTCCACAACGCCAAATCAGGATGCCAGCTGTTTTCTGCTGTTAGTTTATAATTCAAAACGGCTGCACCAGATAATTTGACGGCACTCGAATAGGTAGGATAGCCAGGATTGGGGACCAATGCTGCATCACCAGCCTCGAGGTAGGTCATGCAAATGTGCATAATGCCTTCCTTGCTTCCAATTAGGGGAAGAATTTCAGTATCTGGATTGACATCTGTTTTATACCATTTTTGGTACCACGCTGAAATTGCTTTACGGAATATAGGAGACCCCTTGTATGATTGATAGGCGTGGGTGTTGCTTTTAGAAGATTCAATCTGTAATGCTTCAATAACAGAAGCATGAGGAGGTAGGTCTGGACTACCAATGCCCAAGTTAATTACCGAATGACCAGCTTTGTTCAACTCATCAATTTCCCTCAGTTTCATTGAAAAATAATATTCTCCAATGCCATTTAACCGCGATGATACTTCTACCATTTTTTATGAATTAAATTTTCCTTTTTTGTAAGTTCCCAATACGCGCAAAAACTTAACTTTTTTCTCTATTTTTTTTATAACTGTGTCGAATTGTTCCACTGAATCAAATTCAAGATCAGCATGAAACCCATATTTAAACTGGCTTCCAGCAAGTGGGAAAGATTGAAGCTTACTCAAATTGATGTCTTTCTTTGCAATGATTGCAAGTATTTTAGACAAACTTCCCTTTTCGTGGTCTGTATGAAAATTAA
>CANLED010000092.1 GCA_947489175.1 Chitinophagaceae bacterium
CCTTTGTTTTGCTGATTTGTTTCTTCTAAAGAAAAAAAATCAACCAGGTTCCGGAAAAACATCCTAAGTTGAAAAATCTGAAGGAAGGATTGAAAGAATGCTTTGGAGCTCGTTTGCATGCGTTGAAAACCTTGCAGATACAATACAAACAGACCTATTGTCATCGTTTTGTTCAGTGTTAAAAATGACATGTAGCCAATTGCTGCTGATAAAAAAACGACTTCTAAAATTTCCACCAGCATATTTTTACTAAATGCAGATTGATGTATCTTTTTTTTCTCTTTAGAAATGTAATTTCTGATTTTAGATAGCCTAAATCCAAAAGATTCTCCAAATTGAAAACTCCGAAGTTCTTTGGCCCATTGAATGCCGGTGAGTATTTGAAAAAGGTAATTGGCTTCACGTTCTTTTGGAGCAAGGGAAAATTCTAAGTTCGTTAGTTTTTTACCTTGTAACCATTTATTGAAAGAAATGGGTATGGCAACAAGAATTGCAGCAACAAAAAAATACGCCTTAATTGAAATGAAAAAAACAATCAAAAATAGTAAAGAGAGTCCACTAGCCATCAAAGCATTGATGGCTGGAAGTATTTGTCCAACCCTAAAAATAGCCTGCTGCTGTGCCAAATGCAATGTATTGTGAAAAGCAGGCTTCTCAAAAAAGGCATAGTCAACTTTGGATGCTTTAGTGACTAGTCTTTCGGAAAAATTGTCGATTACTTTTTGTTGAAATATGATAGCCGAATATTCGGACCATTGGGTAATTATGCCTGTAATAACTTGAATGAGTGCAAAAAAAACAATAAGCCAAATGACTTCAGAAAAATTGCCATTTCCATTTGAAAGAATGTCTATCAATTGTTTGGTAATGTACAGCAAACCCAGTGGCAACAAGGCTAAAAACCCTTTTGTTAATAGGTTCAACAAAGCTATTTTTTTGTCAATCAGCCATATTTGAGTTAACATGGCTGTGATTTGCTTATAGAATAATGTTATTTCCTTTTTGAAATTCATCCAGCTTGACAATCCTCTTTGTATATTTGGACTTAAAGGTAATCAAATAGGATGTATTATTATTGGGCTTACGGATTAAACATACACACTGAAATTCCTTTTCCGGAATTATATGAAGTTGCAGCATTTGATAATCCAGATGCAGTTCTTATTTGCGGTAAAGTCCCGCTAACCATTCAAGGAGACTTGGGTTTTCGTTCTAAATCTATTATGATTTCTCCTACAGAGTATATACTGCATGTGAAAGATATTGCTTCCTATCATGTACAAGAGGGTAAACAGATTGTTATAGAAAAGAGTGAAGACTGTGATTGGGACAGTGTAAGATTATTTTGTTTGTCAAATGCTTTTGCAGCCTTGCTCCAACAAAGGAACTTAATTCCATTGCATTGTTCTGCTTTTTTAGATAATGATGAATTGGTTTTAATAATGGGGGATTCTGGGGCAGGAAAATCTACCACTTTGGCTGGTATGATTAATAAGGGTTTTCAACCTTTTTCAGATGATGTTTGTGTACCTTTTTTTAAACAAGGCAGCAAGGAATTGTTTATGTTCAGTTCTTACCCGATGATGAAATATTGGGGAGATACATTTGAGAAAGTGGATATAGGAGGGGGAATAAAAGACAGGAAGATTCGTCCAGACATGGATAAATTTGGAGTTTATTTTCATGAAAGATTCATTATTGATTTTAAGAAGGTAAAGTTGGTTGTGATGATTGAAAAAGCATCGAACATCACAGCTGTATCTACTAAGCATGTATCTGGTATTGATTTATTTCAACGTCTAGAACGCAATGCTTACAGAGGAGAGTATTTGGGATTTGCAGGGCTACAGAAAGAACATTTTAAATTATTTACCAGTATTGCTACCACTACAAAAACTACATTAATATCTCGACCATTTCCAGAAAATAGCATAGAAGGAGTTCTTGATGCCATCTTGGATGAATTGCAGTGATAGGGGATACTTTAATTCTTTTTTGTATATTTTTACAATGAAGATTAAATGATTTTAATTATGCCGGGAACATTGAGATATATACAAAACGCTGAGATTATCCAATCAAAAATAGGAGAGGAGGTGGTTATGTTAGACATGGAATCCGGTTTTTATTTTGGATTGAACTCAGTTGCCTCAGTTATTTGGGCAATGATGAAAGATGGCATTACTTTCGAGGATCTTTGCAATCAATTGATGGAGCAGTTTGATGTAGAAAAATCATTGTGTGAGACAGATACACAAGAGCTCATCGATCAGTTGCTCGAGAAAAAAATCATTCGGGTTGTTGAATGAAAACAATTTCACTAATTGATTATGTGAACTTTATGGAAGCATGGATATTGCTTCATATTTCAAAATTGTTCATCCTTTTCATGCCATTCAAAAAGATTGCTGGAAAAATTGGCAAGCTTCAAGTTGAAAGTGCTAAGTTCCCAGTAAATTCTTCCAAGATTAATGATGTTGAACATGCTGTTAGACGGGCCGCTAGATTCTGTTTACATAAGAGTAAATGCTACGATCAGGCTTTAACAGGTAAATTCATGTTGAAGAGCAGGATGTTGCCTGCAACGATTTATTTTGGGTTGGCTAAGGATACTCAAAATGGATTAAGTGCCCATGCATGGGTGCGGTGTGGGAGCAGGATTGTTACAGGAAAGAAAGGAATGGAAAATTTTACTGTGATTGCCGCATTTGGTGATCCTGCTTAAATTATTTTTCCCAATAGAACAACCTACTTCATTGTTTACTTTGAGCTTACAATTATTATATCCCTCAAATCTTAATGCATAACTTTGGCATATAATGAACCACGCCCACTTTTAAACAAAAAACTTTAAACTTTAAACCAAAATGAGTGGTTTCTTCGGCATATTCAGGCCACAAGGGGGGGCAGTTGACCTTGAAGCATTTGAGCAAATGCGCAAGGCTACTGAGCGCGAGGGCTTTGATGGAATGGAAACCCATGTGGAAGAAAAGATTGCAATGGGGCACCTCATGCTGCGTGTATCACCAGAATCTAAATATGATAAACAGCCGCTCAAAAGTTCATGTGGCAATTATTTATTGGTTGGACATTTCAGGTTGGATTACAGAGATGAACTTGGGGATAAACTCGGGTTAACGCAATATGAGTTAGAGCTTACGCCAGATTCTAAGTTGGTGATGTTATCATATCAAAAATGGAAAGAAAAATGTGTACATCACATAGAAGGTGATTGGGCGTTTGCATTATATTCCCAACTCGATAAGTCTTTATTTTTTGCAAAAGATCGAGGAGGTTATTCCGCTCTTTTTTTTACTAATTTTAAAAATATAATTTATTTTTCTTCCGATTTAAATGCCTTAGTAGATGCTAAAATTTTCCCAGTTGAAATAGATGAAAATCAGCTTTGTAGAATAGGCATTACAGGAGTAGAGTTGAATAATGGGCAAACCTTATTTAAGAATATCATACATGTAAAATCCGCATATTACCTTAGCGTTAATTCTAAAATTAACATCACCGAAAAAGAATATTGGCAGTTGAAATGTGAGCAATCTGTAAATTATAAATACGATGAGGATTGTTTTCAGGATTTCCAAAGCCTACTATCAATGGCAACATCCAGTAGGAGCAGAACAATACAGGAAACTGGTATTTTATTAAGCAGTGGTCTAGATTCTACAACAGTTGCCTACTTTTCAGCTCATGAGTTAGCATTTAGAGATAAGAAATTGATGTCTTATACCTCTTTCCCTAAATATTTTGAATTTGAAGGGTTAAAAGATAGCTTTAGATTTAGAGAAGATTTGAATGTAAAAGAATTTGTGAAGGAATTTCAGAATATCGAGGGTGAATTTTTGGATTTTCCTGATGCAAAATACTCAGAACTTTTCTTAGACAATAGTCACATTGATTATTATGCACCATTTCTGACAAACAATACATTTTGGCTGAATGGTATTTATGAAATGGCGGTTCAGAAAAATGTTAAAAACATATTGAACGGCCAACTAGGAAACTATACAATTTCTTGGAATGCTCCAGGTCTCGACTTGTATCTTTTACTAAGACTTAACTTCAGAAAACTTTTTAAGCGAACCCAGTTTGCAGCTTCAACTGGTGAATTTTTATTTATAGATTATATAAAGAGAAAGTTTTACCGTCCGTTAAGAAACTTTTTGAAGTTAGCTATTGGTGGAATTGGAAGTGGAAAAACTAATATGATTTTATCACGGAGTATAATAAAAAAGTCATTTAGTGAAAATTTTTCTTTGATTAAGGAAAAAAAAGAATTTGGTTTTCTTCCTGGAATTACAGCAATACTTAATCCTAGGCGATTGCGTTTTGAGATTTTAAATAAGAATTTCGCAAATATTGGTATGAAATGGTTTGGATCAAGTCATTCATTTGCTGTTCAATCCGCTGATCCAACATCAGATTGCAGGCTTGTGAATTTTTCTTTTTCCATCGATGAACAATTTTTTAATAAAAAAGGGATGGAAAAATACATTTTACGAAAAACCATGGATTCAAAAATCTCGAAAAACATCTTGTTACAGTCTAAAAGTTATTTTCAATCAATAGATATTGGAAGAAGGTTATTAGACGATAAAAATTTAACAAAAATAATTTCAGACATAAAAAAAAACCAAAAATTTCAATTTGTTCAAGATTTTGATGAATTTTTAGCCTCATTTGATAAAATTCATCTAAGGCAAAATGCAATGGAAAGTATGTTACATAGTGCAACAAGTGTAAAAATTATTTCTTTATTTTATTTTCTTGAAAGTTTAAATTATATTTGTAAAAATAAATTACCTCATGACGTCTCTGAATGATAAGTCTATTTGGTTAAAACCAACCATAATTTCATTAGATACAAATCAAACGTTAGTCGATGATTGTACAGCTAAATTTACGGCACCAGGTTCAGATGCCCGTTGTACAACGGCAACCTCTTAATTAACTATAATTTGGTAACATACTTTCCCACCAAATCAAACTCTAAATTCACCATTGAATTTTGAGCTAACTCATTGATATTGGTTAAGTTATAAGTATAAGGTATAATCGCTACGGAAAAGGTATCATTTGTAATATTAAATGCAGTTAGACTTGTTCCATTCATGCAAATCGAGCCTTTTTCTATTATTAGTCTATTGAAATTTTCTGGAAATTCTATTGTATACAACCAACTTCCGCCTTCTTCCTTAACGTCTACACAAGTTCCTGTACAATCAACATGCCCTTGCACTAGGTGACCATCAAGCCTAGCCCCAAGGATCATTCCTCTTTCCAAATTGACTTTTTTATTGATATTCCATAGACTTAAATTTGTCTTTTCTAGGGTTTCCTTAATGGCAGTTACTCTGTAAAGATGCCCTTCAGTTGCATCTATGGTAAGGCAAACCCCGTCGTGTGCAACGCTTTGGTCTATCTTTAATTCATGAAAAAATGGGGATTCAATCCAAAAATGGATGTTAGTCCCACTGGGTTCAATATTTTTTACTGTGCCAATTGCCTCTATAATGCCTGTAAACATGCTGTTATTTTGAGGTAAAGTTCGAACTTGTAATTGAATTATAAATTCATTTTGGTAAAATGAATGAAAATATTATCTTTGCAATCCCAAAAACGAGGATATATATGTTAATAATCGATTCAAAAGATTGCGAGAACATCGACAAAGCCCTTAAGAAGTACAAGAAGAAGTTTGAGAAGGCTAAAATTCTCTTACAACTTCGTGAGCGTCAGGCGTTCATCAAACCATCTATCAGACGTAGAGGTGAGGTGTTGAAAGCGATCTACAAGCAAAAAATCTTTACCGGAGAAATCGAATCTTAGAAATAAGATTCCCGGAACTAAAATATTCAAGTAGTCATTAAGTTGCATAACTTTATGGCTACTTTTTTTATGGATATAAATCAAGACCCTATCATTCTAAAATTTCTCGATTATATCAAATTCGAGAAACGCTATTCTGCACATACTTTTCGTGCTTATTCGGATGATTTAATGCATTTCTATGGATTCCTTGAAATGCAATTTGAAGTTAATCAGCCCAACCTCATCACTCCAGCCATGATCCGCAGTTGGATGGCATCACTCACACTATCGAAGATTCAACCGCGCAGCATCAATAGAAAGATTTCTTCCTTAAAATCATTTTTTAAATTTTGTTTGGTTCAAGGTTTGATAGACGTCAATCCTACCAAGGCGCTACAGGTTTTAAAAACAAAAAAACGATTGCCTTCCTATATCGAACAAGAACAAATGGATTTGCTACTCAACTCAACAACTTTTCCTGATAGTTTTCAAGGAAGAACAGAATATCTGTCAATTTCTATTTTATATCAGACGGGAATTCGAGTAAGTGAATTGGTTAATTTGAAAGTTACTCAGATTGATCGATCGGCAAAGCAATTGAAGGTTTTAGGAAAAGGGAACAAGGAACGTATTATTCCGCTCAACAAGGAAATGTTGAAGCAGGTTGAAGTATACATAGCAGAGCGAAAATTGATGTTTTCTGATGATTCAACATTAAATTTATTGGTAAATAGCAAAGGACTGCCAACCAATCCCAGGAAATTATACGATGTTGTAAAAAAATATTTATCGCTGGTTACAACGGCTGAAAAGAAAAGTCCACACGTGCTTAGGCACAGTTTTGCAACGCATCTAACAAGCAATGGCGCTGAACTCAATGCTGTTAAAGAGTTGCTTGGACATAGCAGCCTCGCTGCAACGCAAGTATATACTCATAACAGCATTGAAAGACTTAGAGATATTCACAAGAAGGCTCACCCCAAAGGATGATTTTTGGTTTTTTTTGTGAATTTAAATTTTGAGTTGAGCGTTCAATTTTGTAACTTTCTAAGTATCTTAAGGGATCTCCTTAAGAACTACAATAACCTCAAAATCAAGGAAATGACACTAAACATTCACACCATTCATTTTGATGCAGATGTTGCATTATTAGCTCATGTAAACAAGAAAATCGCCAAGTTAGAGAATCATCACGACCAGATCATGAAAGTGGATGTGTTTTTGAAATTAGACAATGTAGTGCATCAGATTAAAGACAAAATTGCTGAAATAAGGTTAACGGTTCCTAAGCATGAATTATTTGTGAAGCAAAGTACCAAGTCATTTGAAGAGTCTTTTGATTTGGCTTTGGAGTCAATGATGATTCAAATCAAAAAAGTAAAAGAGAAGCATGCTGTGTGAAAAAAATATTGGAAAATATTTAAAAAAAAATCGGTTCAAAATTTTTGCATTTCAAGAATTCCATTACCTTTGCAATCCCTTAAAAAAGGGTAGTTCTTTAAGTTTTAAGTATACTGATAAGAAGGATAATGTAATTCTTTTCCATTCAATCAAGCCAGAGTAGCTCAGTTGGTAGAGCAGCTGATTTGTAATCAGCTGGTCGGGGGTTCGAGTCCCTTCTCTGGCTCTT
>CANLED010000093.1 GCA_947489175.1 Chitinophagaceae bacterium
CAACACCATTCAATCCACAAAAAGCGATTATTCTCTCTGAAAAAGTGAATTCTATCCCAGGATAATTGCGGAATTGAATGAGGTTGATATGGTTGATTCTAAACAAAATGTATAACAGCAAAATTAAGATAAGCAAGCAAATTTATATGAAGCTTTCTTTATGAATGAGTTTTTGTAAATTTCATACTATATTTGCACATCATTCAGTAAAAGACGTTTTTAAAGGCTATGGGGTCAACAACTTTCACAAAAGAAACTTACCTTTATTGGTACGAATTAATGCAGCTGCTTCGTCGTTTTGAAGAAAAGACAGGACAGCTATATGGGATGCAAAAAATCAGGGGGTTTTGTCACCTCTACATCGGGCAAGAAGCCTTGGCCGCTGGTTGCATGACAGCTACAAAACAAGAAGATCCGTTTATAACAGCGTACAGAGACCATGGTCTTGCACTAGCAAAAGGTATTTCAGCCAATGCGTGTATGGCAGAGCTTTTTGGTAAAGCAACAGGCTGCTCTAAGGGCAAAGGTGGAAGCATGCACTTTTTTGGCAAGGATGAATACTTTTTTGGTGGACATGGTATTGTAGGTGCTCAAATTGGAACTGGTGCTGGACTTGCTTTTGCTGAGCAGTATAATGAAACCGGAAACGTTTCACTTACTTTTTTTGGAGATGGTGCAGCCAGACAAGGGATGCTTCACGAAACTTTCAACTTGGCCATGCTTTGGAAGCTTCCAGTTATTTTCATTTGCGAAAATAACCATTATGCAATGGGAACTTCTGTAGAAAGAACTTCTAATGTAACCGATTTATATAAATTGGCAGATGCTTATGAAATGCCTTCTGACAGCGTGAATGGGATGAGTCCAGAAGCAGTTCATGAGGCTGTAGCCAGGGCTGTGAAACGTGCTAGAGAGGGTGGTGGACCAACTCTGTTGGAAATGAAAACATACCGTTTCAAAGGACATTCAATGAGTGATCCACAGAAATACAGAAGTAAGGATGAGGTTGAAGAGTACAAAGATCAAGATCCAATTGAAACCACTAAGAAAAAATTGATAGAAAACTTCGGTGTTACAGAAGCTGAAATTGAGGTAATAAATGATAGAATCAAAGAAGTAGTTGAAGAATGTGTACGATTTGCGGAAGAAAGTCCTTGGCCCAATGATGATGAATTGCTAAAGGATGTTTACCAGCAGACTGATTATCCATTCATCTTAGACTAATTATTAACCCATTCAGATTTCTCACCAAAAAAACAACAGCCATGTCAGAACAAGAAACGATAACAAAAGCCATAGGATTCTGGGAAAAAAACAACAAAAAAATTGTAACAATACTTGGAGTTCTAATCATTGTAGTAGGTGGATATTTTACCTATACCAATTTAGTCCAAATTCCAAATGAAAAAAAGGCTTCAGAAGAATTATTTGCAGCTGAAAACTTTTTTAGGAAAGATTCATTCACCTTAGCGCTTAACGGAACAGCAAGCGCATCTGGTTTTTTAAAGGTAATTGATAAGTATAGCAGCACAAAAGCGGGTAATTTAGCCAAATATTATGCGGGTATCTGTTACTTGCAAAATGGTGAATTCCAGAAAGCTATTGATAAACTTTCTTCATTCAGTGCTAATGGGTCTGGTCAGGTAGAAGCAAAAGCTGAAGGCTTGTTAGGTGACGCTTATGCTGAACTTAAGAAAAATGACGAGGCAATTAAGCACTACAAAACAGCAGGAACATTATTTCAAGAAGATCAAGCTATTTCCTCAGAATATCTTTTTCGCGGTGCTTTGTTAAGCGAAATAAATGGCAACACCGAACAAGCTATTGAATTGTATCAAATTGTAAAAGATAAGTTTCCAAGGACTGAAAAAGGTTTCGTGGTTGATAAATATTTAACGAGATTGGGAGCAATCAAATAACTTTAAATGGCATCATCTGGCA
Source organism: Chitinophagaceae bacterium (assembly GCA_947489175.1). Classification (GTDB taxonomy): domain Bacteria; phylum Bacteroidota; class Bacteroidia; order Chitinophagales; family Chitinophagaceae; genus Pollutibacter. The sequence goes on from CANLED010000093.1 coordinate 1,942, forward strand.
AATCAGGAATAAATGACACAGGCACTTTTATCAAAAAAGGTGCCTGTGTTGTAATTGTACGAACTGAATGGAATAGTGAAATTGTTGATAAACTAGAAGAAGGCTGCAAACAAAAACTTAGTGCTTGTGGGATTGAAAATGTCATCGTCCTAAATATACCTGGTGCTGTTGAAATCCCCTTTTCCATTAAACATTGTTGGGAAAAATTAAAGCATAAAGAGATCAAGCCCGATGCATTTATTGCTCTGGGAACTGTTATTCAAGGCGATACACCACATTTTGATTATGTATGTAAAATGGTAGCTGATGGAATATTGCAGCTCAATTTAACACTGCCTGTACCTACTATTTTTGGAGTGTTGACAGTCAATACCAAGCAAAAAGCGTTGGATAGAATTGGAGGAAAAGATGGCCACAAAGGCGAAGAAGCCGCAGATGCTGCTATCAAAATGATTCAACTTTCAGACACTATCGCTAACATCAATTCATAAGAATCTATCATGCACGTACATGTATTTATACCCTGTTTTATTGATCAACTTTATCCAACTGCAGGTTTCAATACAATCAAGGTATTAGAGAAAGCTGGTTGTACAGTTCACTATAACGCTAACCAAACTTGTTGCGGTCAGCCCGCCTTCAACGCAGGTTATTGGGGAGAATCTCGCGAAATTTGCAATAAGTTCATGGATGATTTTTCAGATGCCTCTTACATTGTAATGCCTAGTGCATCTTGCGCTGGTTTTGTTAAGAATTACTTCCCCAAGATATTCGATAATGCAGCAAGTAACAAGAACATCAACTCTTTTAAAACAAAGGTTTTTGAACTTAGTGATTTTTTAGTGAATGAAATGAAGGTTGTTGACTTAGGTGCTAGATTTAAAGGCATTGCAACTTATCATGATTCTTGTGCTGCATTGCGCGAATGTAAAATAAAATCTGAACCAAGAAAGTTGTTGGGAAATGTAGCTGGCTTAGAATTAATAGAAATGAATGATACAGAAACCTGTTGTGGATTTGGTGGTACCTTTGCCGTTAAATTTGAAGACATCTCTGTAGCAATGGGTGAACAAAAAGTACAGCATATCATAGATTCAAAAGCTGATTTTTTAATTTCTACAGATTTAAGCTGCCTCATGCACATCGATGGCGTTATTCAAAAGAAAAATTATCCAGTAAAATCACTCCATTTAGCGGATGTTCTTGCCAGTGGATATTAAAATATGTAAACTTTTTTTCAATTCAATTTATGGCATACTGGCTCATTAAATCAGAACCTTTTAAATATTCATGGGATAAATTCGTGGAAGATGGCTCCACTTTCTGGGATGGCGTGAGGAATTATGGCGCACGCAACAACCTCCGCAGCATGAAAAAAGGCGACTTCGCTTTTTTTTATCACAGCAACGAAGGATTGGAAATAGTTGGGATAGCAAAAGTTATTAAAGAGTCTTACCAAGATCCTACCACAGAAGAAACTGCCTGGCTCGTGGTAGATTTTATGCCGCATAAAAAACTAAAAAATCCAGTCACACTTGCTCAAGTTAAAGCGGAACCTTCCCTTGCACAAATGGCCTTAATCAGGTTAGGCAGGTTGTCTGTACAACCTGTTTTAGAAAGCGAATGGGATACCATCATGGAAATGGCAGGTGAATAATTTCTTCTCATCTTTCGAATAATTTAAGGCCTCAACTTATTCATATTTATGGCATAAAAGGTGGATAAACTTCATGCTGAAATTCATTGATTTACGCACAATTTTGGGTAAATTTGTGTATTAATTTTTATTGCTAATAAAGGCGATGAACTAATTTCAAAATGGACGAAAAACAACTTCCCGAGCAAACAAACGACGACAACAGAATAATTTCCATCAATATAGAGGAGCAAATGAAAGCCGCCTATATAGATTACTCTATGAGTGTAATCGTAGGAAGGGCATTGCCTGATGTAAGAGATGGATTAAAACCCGTTCACCGCAGAATTCTATTTGCCATGAATGAGTTGGGCATGGATTATAACAAGCCAACCAGAAAATGCGCTAGAATAGTGGGTGAAGTTTTGGGTAAATACCATCCTCATGGAGATACAGCAGTATATGATGCCTTGGTAAGGATGGCCCAAGAATGGAATACACGTTATCCAACAATTGATAAACAAGGTAACTTTGGTTCACCCGACGGTGAAGGTCCTGCAGCCATGCGTTACACAGAGGCAAGGTTACAACGTTTGGCTGGTTTTATGATGGATGATATCGATAAAGATACAGTTGATTTTCAACTCAATTTCGATGATTCCATTGAAGAGCCTACAGTACTTCCCTCAAAAATTCCGCATTTGCTTATTAACGGAAGCAGCGGTATTGCTGTTGGAATGGCTACAAATATGTTGCCACATAACCTAACTGAAGTTATTGATGGTTGCATCGCTTATATTGAAAATAAAGAAATTAGCATTGACGACCTTATGTTGTTGGTGAAGGCCCCAGATTTTCCTGGTGGAGGTACCATTTATGGCATGGAAGGTGTTAAAGCCGCGATGCATACTGGTAGGGGAAGGGTAGTGTTGAGAGGTGTAGTTTCAATCGACACAAAACCCAACGGTAGAGAGCAAATTGTTATCACCGCAGTGCCTTACCAAGTTAGTAGGGACGTACTCACGGCAAGAGTAGGTCAGTTGGTTATTGAAAAAATAATCGATGGCATCACGCATGTTAACAACGAATCGAACGAAAAAGAAGGTACTAGAATTGTAATCGATGTTAGAAAAGATGCAGTTGCCAATGTTATTGTAAACCAATTATACAAATTTACAGACCTTCAAACTTCTTATGGCATCAACAACGTTGCCATTGTAAAGGGAAGGCCTCGTATCTTGAACTTGAAGGACTTGATTTCAATATTCATTGAATTCAGGCATGAAATAGTTATTAGAAGGGCTAAATACCAACTGAGAGAAGCTGAGAAAAAAGCCCATATTTTAGAGGGTTATTTAATTGCCCTAGATCATTTGGATGAGGTAATAAGATTAATCAGAAATGCCGTAAACCCAGAAGCGGCCCGTGAAGGATTGATTGCAGAGTTTGGAATGAGTGAGATACAAGCCAAAGCTGTATTGGAACTAAGGTTGCAAAGGCTTACAGGCATGGAAATCGACAAGATAAAAGAGGAGTACAATGAAATCATGAAACTCATCACTTATTTAAAAGATTTGTTGTCTGACGAAACCAAACGTTTCGAACTCATCAAGACCGAATTATTGGAAGTAAAAGATAAGTTTGGGGATGCTAGGAAGACTGAAATCACTTATCTTGACAATGAAGTAAGCATAGAAGACCTCATTAAAAAAGAAGATGTTGTTATCACCGTATCTCACCTAGGATACATCAAAAGGACTTCTGCTGATGAGTTCCGCCAGCAAAAAAGAGGTGGTAGGGGTTCAATGGGTGGCAAAACCAGAAACGAAGATTTCATAGAGCATTTGTTTGTTGCCTCAACTCACCATACCTTGATGTTCTTCACCGAAAAAGGCCGTTGTTATTGGTTGAAAGTATATCAAATACCTGATGGAGAAAAACAAGGAAAGGGCAGGGCAATTCAGAATCTAATGCAACTTCCTCAAGATGATAAAATACGTGCTATCATCGACGTAAAGAATTTACAGGACGAAGAATTTGTAAAAAGTCACTACATCGTTCTTTGTACCAAACAAGGTGTAATCAAAAAAACATATCTAGAAGATTTCAGCAGACCTCGTGCCAACGGTGTTAATGCAATAACCATCAATGAAGGTGACCAATTGCTGAATGCCAAAATGACTGACGGAAATTCTGAAATTATGTTAGCCATCAAATCGGGCAGAGCCATTCGTTTCCCAGAATCTAAAGTAAGGCCAACAGGCAGGGGAGCGATTGGGGTTACGGGTATTGAGGTTGATGATACCTCAGATGAAGTGGTGGGTATGGTTTGTGTGAACAGCGAAGATAAGTCAAGGGCTATTTTGGTTGTTTCTGAAAAAGGGTATGGTAAAAAGACGAATATTGAAGAATATCGCATCACAAATAGGGGCGGTAAGGGTGTAAAAACCATCAGTGTTACGGAAAAAACTGGTAAATTGGTTGGTATTCTTGATGTGGGTGATAAAGAAGATTTGATGATTACCTGTGTGTCTGGCGTTACCATTAGAACAGGAATTTCTTCTATTAGTGAGCAAGGAAGGGCTACTCAAGGAGTAAAATTGATCAGGTTAGATGATGAAGATCAAATTGCAGCCATTACAAATTTGAACGAAGAAGAAGTTGAAGTAGAAACAGTAGAGACTGACATCATAACCCCTGAAACTGATATAATAACACCAGAAGAAGGAAATTCAACAGAAAATAACACAGAAGAAACAGTTTAATTAAAAAAAGCATCTTATCTTAAACTATCAATTGTAAGTATTAAATCATCACAATCAACAAGTATGAAAAGAATCTTGGTACTCGCTTTTTTCTTCACAATTTCTCAGGTGGGTTTCGCTCAGTTTGATGAAGTGAAAACACTTTTAACATTGAGTCAATTCGCAAAAGCAAAAGATGCACTTGATTTGCTAGAAAAAAAGCCAAAAGTTGTTGTAAAACCAGAGTTTTTTATTGCACGTGCAACAGTTCTCTCCAACATTATTAGAAATAGTGGTACCACAGACATCACTAAATTGAGAGATGATGCTATCGCTGATTATAGGAAATATTTAGCCATGGATCCGTCAAAAGCATTGATGACAGACCCTCAATACAGTGCAGCTCCAATCAATTTTTATGTTTCTTATTTTGGAGAATCGGTTGATTTGTTCAATAAAAAGAACTGGGCTAAAGCAGCGCCATCCCTTAAAATAACCATTGAATGGAGTGATTTTATTATAGACAACAAAGTTGCAACTTTAGCATTTGATACCACGGCTAATTTATTAGCAGGTGTAGCTTATCAAAATGACAACAATGAAGAAGAAGCGTCTAAGTATTACAAAAGACTCGCTGAAAAAAATGTAGGTGGTCAAGACAATGACATAGTTTATCGCTTTTTGATGAATTATTATTTTACCAAAGATGATGTGGCTGGATTTGAGAAAATGAGAAAAGCAGGATTAGAATTGTATCCAAAGATTCAATATTTCACTTACAGTGATTTGGATTTTATCCTTGAAATGGAAGATGAAGGAAAAAAATTCAAAAAAATTGAAGAAAAAATTTCAAGAGAACCCAATAACATTGATGTTATTCAAACCTATGGGTTCTTGCTTTTTAATAAATTAAACGCTGATAGCGCTACTGAAAAAGTACCTAACTATGAAGCTGAAGAAGTTAAAATGACTGAAATGCTTACCAAAGCAGGTGAGGGTAAGCCAGAAGAAGGAACTTCGTTTTTCTATGCAGGCAGTCATTATTGGAACAAAGCATTAAGGGTTAAAGATCAAATTGGTCTCGTTAATGACACCGTGAGAATATTCAATGCATCTGTTAAGCCAGACAAAAC
>CANLED010000094.1 GCA_947489175.1 Chitinophagaceae bacterium
CTTAATTTTTATGCAGGTGGAAATGTATCATTCTCTCAAAATAAAATAATTGATATTGCAGAACCTGCCCCTTCAGACCCTTATTTAGCGGCAAAGGGCAATCCAATCAATCAGCCTTTTGTATTAGAGTTTTTAGGATTCTTTAAGGATCAGGCCGATATTTCTTCAAGCCCAACCCAATTATTTGGATCAGTTGTCCCAGGTGATATTAAATATAAAGATCAAAATGGTGATGGTGTTATTGACAATAGAGATAGGAAGGCATTTGGATTAACTTCATTGCCTCAAATATTTTACGGGTTTAATGTAGGCGCTGATTGTAAAGGATTTGACCTCAATGTCAGTATACAAGGTGCTGCAAAGCGAACTGTTTCTTTGTTGGATAACAATATGATAATACCTTTTCTGAACGGTGGAGTAAAGCCTACGTCTTGGTTAAAAGACAATTACTGGACGCCTACCCGCGGTGATAATGCAAAATTCCCTCGTTTGTCTACGATACAAAATGATAACAATAATAGGCCTTCAACATTATGGCAACGAAATGGTGCTTTTGTTAGAATTCAGAATATAGAAATCGGTTATACAATTTCTGAGAAAATTACCAAGAAAGCAGGCATGCACACAGTTCGTTTCTTTATTAGTGGAAATAATTTATTTACGTTTGATGATATTAATGAAATTGATGTTGATCCTGAGGTTATGAATACTTTTGTTCATCCGCCAATGAAAAGTTTCAATTTCGGTTTTGCACTTAAATTATAATACTGCCATTTAAAATCGTCATATCTACAATTGATGTTATGAAAAAAAATATTTTTCTGATTTTTATAACCGCTAGTGTATTTTTTACTGGTTGTTCAAAAAATCTTTTAGATACTCAAATACAGCAAAACTTTAGCGAAGATCTGTTTCTCAATTCTGGGCCTACTAATCTCAAAGCTTTTGGGATGGGTGTTTATGATTATCTGCCACAACTTAATAGATTTGGTGGGAATGCCTTATTGGCTGCAGGTTCAGATGAAGCAGATTATGCACGATTCAATAATCTTCAAAGGTTTAATGCTGGTGCTTGGGACCCATTTACAAACCCTGATGATGTTTGGGCTAATTATTATAGAGGGATAAGACATGCAAATTTATTTTTAGAAAAAACAACTGATTTCAGGAAACTAATTGTTGTTGATACAATAAATAATAGGGCAAATTATATTTTAGATGTTGATGATTTTATAAAGCTAAGAGCTGAGGTTAGGTTTTTGCGTGCCTATTATTATATGGAATTAATTAAGCGTTATGGAGGTGTACCGTTAGTTAAGAAAGTGCTTAATGTAAATGAAGCATTTGGAGTAACAAGATCTACTTTTCAACAATGTGTTGACTATATCGTGGAACAATGTGATTCTGCCTATACAGATCTAGCCAATCATTATATTAACTACGGTATTCCTTCTGGACAAAGCATTGGAAGAGGTGATGCGGGGACTGATAATAACAGATTAGGTAGGGTAGAAAAGCCGGCAGCTGTTGCATTAAAATTGCGCGCTTTACTATTTGCAGCTAGCCCACTTAATAATCCAACAGGCAATTCCTCACTTTGGTTAAAAGCTGCTGAAGCAGCTCAACAGCTATTTACAGATCCTAATTGTGCACATGTCAATTTTTTAAATTCATCCTACAAGGATTTATTTATGTCTCAAAATACCACCAATAATTTAACTCCACGTAAGGGAGCCAATTCTGGTATTATTTTATCTAGGCCATTTCAATTGAACTCTAACACTTTTGAGAGAGCAAATTACCCGGTTGGGATGGTGAATGGTGGTGAAGGTGCTACCTGTCCATCACAAAACCTTGTTGATGCATTTGAGATGCGTACAACTGGTTTACCCATTTCTGATGTTGGCTCTGGATATGATCCTAATAATCCATATGCAAACAGAGATCAGCGTTTAGGTTGGATTGTTGTTTTAAATGGATCCTCAATGGGTTTGAACAATAATAATACTGCTAGAATAGTTGAATCGTTTGCTGGCGGATCAGATGCAATAGGGTCTAAGGAAGGCGCTACTACTACCGGATATTATTTAAGAAAATTTTGCGTTGAAAATTACAATCTCTCTTTATCTGGTACAAGAGCAAAATCTTGGATATTGATGCGATTTGCTGAAGTACTGCTAAATTATGCAGAAGCTGCCAATGAGTCTTTTGGTCCTGAGGCAAAACCTGTATTAGCTGGAGCTGCTGCAGTTAGATCTGCTAGGGAAGCGATTAATTTAGTTAGAACCAGAGCGGGACAGCCAATAATCAATGTTGGAATAACACAAGCTCAGTTAAGAGAAAAAATACGAAATGAAAGAAGAGTTGAACTTGCTTTTGAGGAACATCGATTTTTTGATGTTCGTAGATGGAAAATTGCTGATCAAACCGAAAATGTTTCCCTTGGCGGGATGCGGGTAAATAGCTCAGGACCATCCAGATTTTCTTATCAACGATTTACTGTTGAGCCTAGGGTATTCAATTCTAAAATGTTTTTATATCCAATTCCATTTTCTGAAATTGCTAAAAGCAACGGGTTGATTACACAAAATCCTGGGTGGTAAAAATTTAAGCATGCGATATCTTTTGTTAATCATTTTTGTTGGTATAATCTCATGTAAAAAGAAGGATAGTGAGCCAATAGGTGGAGTTACAACTTCACCTATTGTGCCTCCTCCATCAACAGGTGGAAGCTTATTCAGTTCATCCGCTAAAATTCCTGTTAGCCCTAGTACTATCTCTGAATGTTTTACTGGGATGAAAATGAAAGATATTCACCCCAGGCTATTATTTTCATCATCTGACATTGAACAAATTAAAATTTTGATTCAGTCGGATGCCTTTGCAAAAGCTACTTATGATAATATCATTGCTCGGGCAAATAGTTTATTGACTTCACCAATATTAGGTTATGGATTAGATGGTGCAGGCTTAAGAATCACTAATATTCATACATTTTCTAACAACCAGCTTCCATATTTGGTTTTAGCTTATCAGTTCACAAAAGATAGTCGATATGCCGCTCGATGTTGGCAGCAATTAGATGCAATGTGTTCTTGGCCTGATTGGGGCGCTAATAGACATTTTTTGGATGCCGGAATTGCAGGCAAAGGGGCAGGTATGGCTTTAGATGGCTTATATGATTATTTAACCTCAGCTCAAAGACTACGATTATACACAGCAATTAAAAATTTCGTTTTACAGCCTGGTAAAACTCAAATAGAAACGAATACAGGTGTTTGGAAATGGTATTTGTCTGATGATAATTGGAATGGCATTTGTCATGGCGGAATGATTATAGGTGCCCTTGCTGGATATGAATATGATTCAACTTTCAACGCCAATGTTATTGCTCAATGTGCGAATGGAATCAATAAATACATGCAATCACTTGAACCGGATGGGGCAAGTGAAGAGGGGATGTCATATTGGAGTTATGGTTTAATGAATACCTTTTTGGCTTTTGAGAGTTTAAAAAGATGTTTAAGTACCACGTATGGTTTAGCAGAAAATCCTGGTTTTATTAAAACAGGTTGGTTTCCTTATTATATGTCCGGCCCTGTAGGGACAGCTTCCATTGGAGACGATTATTTATATGTAGGAAAATCCAATAAATTTTTATCATACTTCTGGTTTTCAAAATATTTTAAGAATCCTGCATTAGCAAAATCTCATTTTGATGCTTGTCTGTCAGTGAATGCATTAGATGCTGAAAAAATGAATGGATGGACGGATTTGCTTTTTTATGATAAATCACTTGTTTCACAGGGCAGTTCAACTAGTATGCCTTTATCGGATTACTTAAAAGGAATTGAATACATGTATCTGTTAGAAAATACTGGCAGTGACAATTCTTTATACGTTGGAATGCATGGCGGTGATAATAGTGCTAGCCATGGTCATTTGGATGCAGGCAGTTTTTATGTGCAAGCGCTTGGGGAAACATGGGCACAGGGGAATCTTGGGCTAGAATCGCCATATCCCCAAGACTATTTTAATATTACTTCTCCTTTGTATACAGCTGCGCCAACAAACTTAGCAGTTAGTAGTGGCAGATTTTACTATTATCGAGTCAGGTCAGAAGGAAAAAATTGTCTTGTTTTTAATCCTGATGCCAGACCAGAACAAAATCCTTCTGGTGCAGCTAATGTTATAGGAAGTGCTAACGATAATGGAGGAGGTTTTTACATAGCAGATTTGCAAAAATGCTATAGTAAGGATGTTTCATTATATCGACGTGGGATTAAATTAAATAGGAATACCGGTATTGTAAGTGTTCAAGATGAATTTATTCCCACAATCGATAATTCAACGGTGTATTGGATAATGCACAGTCCTGCAACAGATGGGCTAGTGATAAGTACTGATGGCAAAATAGCCACCATGATTAAAAATGGTAAAACTTATTACGCCGTAATTAAATCTCCTTCAAATGCTGTATTTGAGAAAGTAGATAGATCTACCAGTCGGGTTAATTATTTATCAGAAACAGCTTCTATTTTTTCGAACATTATGTCTGGGAAAAATTCTATCAATCAATGGTATGGTAAACTTCAAATAAAATTAACTGGTTTAATCAAGTCGGCTCCTGTAACAATAAGAGTTGATTTTGTTAAAACCAACACAGCAGTAACCCCTCCTTTGGTAAGCTTAACTTCATGGTCAACCATTAATTAATCTGTACAAACTTCAGAGGCTAAACAGAAAATGCAAAGGCCTCCATTCGCTTGGATTAAAAGTTGTGCAAACGATTGCACAAATAATGTATGACTTATTAAGGTATATTGATAATGTTTCGCCAATTTTTACAATCGGTAGGGATGGAAAAATGGTCTAGATGACTTTTTATGCAGCATCCATACTGTGAGCATCACTTGGCTTTACAGATTAATTCACTACACCAAACTAAGTTATGAAACCAAAACATTTCCTGTGCTTTCTATTGGCGTGTTGCTTTGCTGTTTCCTCTTCCTATTCGCAGGAAGGAACAGTATTGGTAGCAGGTCTTGTGAAAGACAAATCCGGCATGCTGATTGCCAATGCCAGTGTCACCGAAAAAGGTACTCAAAATGCTGTTGTGACAAATGCCAGCGGCCTTTTCAGTATTCGTGTAAAAAATGCTAATGCTTTAATTGTGGTCAGTGCAGTTGGATATGCTCAGCTGGAACTGGTTGCAGTCACAACCGGCAATATGGTTGTTGAGATGGAGATTAAAGCTGAGAATTTGAGTGAAGTAGCTGTCGTCGGCTACGGTAGGCAGAAGAAAATAAGCGTTGTGGGCTCACAGGTTACCGTAAAACCAGAGGAGTTGAAAATTCCAGTCAGGGATCTTACCAATGCGCTGGCTGGTCGCTTGGCTGGTGTTGTCGCAGTACAGCGCAGTGGTGAGCCTGGTTATGATGCTTCTTCCATTTTCATTCGTGGGGTCTCCACATTTGCATCAAGCCCTCGCAGCCCCTTGTTGGTGGTTGATGGGGTTCCAGACAGATCAATCAACAATATTGATCCTGAAGACATCGAAAGCTTTACTGTGCTCAAGGATGCTTCTGCTACTGCAGTATTTGGTACCCGTGGTGCGAATGGTGTCATCCTTGTCAATACCAAAAAAGGAAAGGCCGGAAAGGCGCAAATCAATGTAGAGGTAAATCAGGCAAGTTCTCAGTTCACACAATTGCCAGGTTTTGTCGATGCCCCCACATTCATGAAAATGTTCAATGAAGGGTTGACCATGCGCGGCAGAACTGCACAGTATGCTGATGATGTCATCCAAAAGCATGCCACCGGGGAAGATCCGGATCTTTATCCCAACGTTGATTGGTTCAAGGAACTCTTTAACAAGTTTGGTAACAGCAATCGTGTCAACCTGAACGTTAGGGGTGGATCATCTACTGCCAACTATTATATTTCCGCAGGTTACTACAACGAAGTGGGTATGTTCAAGCGGGATGAAGTGCAGGCTTACAATTCTTCAATCAATTATAACCGTTACAATTTCACTTCAAATGTGAATGTTGATCTTACCAAAAGCACCAAGCTTGAATTGGGGATCAATGGATTCCTGACCAATGGTAATTATCCCGGCATTGGTACACCTTCTCTTTTCTCAGAAGCCACCCGCGTACCGCCACATGTTGTACCTGCTATTTATTCCAATGGTCAAGCCCCGCAATATCAGTTAGGTACTCCAGTGAGTCCTTATATTCCGCTTACCCGTTCAGGTTACGCAACAGAATTCAGCAACACAGTTCGCTCCAACATTCGTTTGAAACAGGATCTGGATTTTTGGGTTAAAGGACTATCGATCACTTCGATGTTTGCATTCGATAATTTTTCTTCAGCAACATTAAGACGTACAAGAAATGTGTCAACATTTCGTGCCACTGGAAGAGATGCAACTGGAAAGCTGCTTACTACCCCAATATTTGTAGGTAATGATGTACTTGGTTTTAGTTCTACTACTGGTACAAATCGCCGGATTTACACGGAGTCTTCCTTGAACTATTCCAATACATTCAAGTCTGTGCATAACGTATCGGGTATGTTATTGTACAACCAAAGTGATTATGTAAACTCTAATGCAACAGATGTAGTAAGTTCAATTCCTTTTCGCATACGCGGTTTGACGGGTCGTGCGACTTACGGATATGATAACAAATATTTTGTGGAAGGAAACTTTGGTTATACGGGTTCTGAAAACTTTACACCCAATAGCCGGTATGGTCTTTTCCCTTCTGTTGGTACAGGCTGGGTAGTGTCAAATGAAAAATTCTTTGATCCTATTTCAAAGATCTTTAGTCATTTTAAGTTGCGTTATAGCTACGGATTATCGGGTAATAGCAATACAGGAGATCGTTTCTTGTTCCTTACACAAATCAATACAGGAAATGGGTATACCTATGGTGTTCCCGGTAGTACCATTGGTTATGGTGGATTACAGGAGGGACAAGTTGGTTCTGATGTTACATGGGAAACTTCAAAACGCCATAACCTTGGAATTGAATTGAGTGCATTCCACAATGAATTGCAATTGATTGTTGAATTGTTCAAAGAACGCCGCGAAGGAATTCTTATCCGCAATTTTACCATCCCATATGCATCAGGATACAGGGCTGATAATATTCCTTACGGAAATATTGGTATTACATCAAACAAGGGTATTGATGCGAGTCTGACCTATACAAAGAATTTCAAACGTTCTTCGTTCATCAGCTTTAACGGGTCTTTCAACTTTAATCAAAACAGAAATATTTACGATGGTTTGCCACCTTGGCAATTTCCTTGGTTGAACCGTCAGGGACACCCAATTGATCAGCGCTTTGGTTATATTGCTTTAGGCTTGTTTTCAGATTCAACAGAAATTCTTGCATCACCATCCCAGGCTGGCGATG
>CANLED010000095.1 GCA_947489175.1 Chitinophagaceae bacterium
GTATTCATTCACGAAACTTGTAATAAAAACGTATGGGTTATCAATAATAGAAGACAGTGACGATATAAAGAGAGACTTACCAACTAGTAAAGAACTAGAAATTAGGACTCACTATGAAAGCCTAGACATTGCAAACAGCAAGCGTGTACATTATTTGAAGTTTAAGATAGATAAAGAACTAGATATAGAAAAAGACGCATTTTTAATGAATGAAGTGAGACGTCTTGAAACAGGTTTAAAAGAAGGTTTAGAAAATAATGAAGAAGAAAAAACTGATTGAAGGAGAACACTTTATTTACAATGAACAGGGGTTCATGGTTTTGACAACCAAATATCACTTAGAAAATGGAACATGTTGTGGAAATGGTTGCCTATTTTGTCCTTACGATCACATCAATGTACCTGAACCTAAACGAAGCAAACTTATCAAGCGTCTAAAGGATGAAGCAATCGCTGCAAAATAATGTTACCTATTCTACTGATACAAGAAATTTTTTTGAAGATGTATTTGAATTGGTTCGCTTAATACCAACAGGCAGGGTAACCAATTATGGCAGCCTGGCTAAATACTTAGGCTCTGGAAAATCATCGCGCATGGTTGGATGGGCAATGAATGCATCACATAATGCAGAACCAAGGGTTCCAGCACAGAGGGTAGTAAACAGAAATGGATTCCTTACAGGAAAGAATCATTTTGAAACACCAACAACAATGCAAGAACTTCTCGAAAAGGAAGGAATACAAGTGAAAAATGACAAGGTTGTCAAATTTACAGAACTGTATTGGGACCCATCAAAAGAACTGCTATAAGCGATTTATATGTATTGAACAGAGTTTGTTAAGTTCAGCTCAAAATATCAATCCTAGACATAGTAAGGGCTAATCATCAAGTAAACAATAACGCCAGTTACTGATACATAAAACCAAATTGGCCATGTAATTCTAGCCAATTTTTTGTGCCCAGGCCATTCTGCAACCAATGCCCTATATGAAGTGAATAAGATAAACGGAAGTATAATAGCTGCTAAAAATATATGTGAAATAAGGATACCAAAATAAAGCAATCTCATTCCGCCAACACCTCCAAAAGTAGTAGAATCAGAAAATAAGTGGTGACAAATATATGATACAAGAAAAAGAAATGAAAGAACCATGGAGGTCATCATAACCTTTTTATGCAAAAGATAATTACCTCTTTTAACAGCCAATAAACCTACAAGCAGCAAGAAAGAAACCATTGAGTTGACAACTGCATTAAATTTTGCAAAGAGGTGTACGTTAAAAGGTAAATTAACTTCCAATTTTACCCGGGATAAAAAGACTACAACAACGAAGACAATTACTGAAAATGTTATGATCAATAAGTTTGCGGTCTTATCATTTTTTTGAATACTTGCTGGTAACATATTTTAATATTTACTTTCTGAATAAATTTCTTTTTTTCTTTTTATCTCTTTCCATACTGATCAAAATGACATCTTTGATTAGTTTATCAAGATTGGTACTGTCTAAACCATTATACCAACCACGAACTACCCTATCTCTATCTACGAGAAAAAACTTGTCAGTATGGATGAAATTTGTATCAATTTTAGTGTCTGAAGCAATTGATGCTTTAAATTCATTGAGTGCTATATCGTAGATTTCTTTTTTAGGGCCAGTAAGCATCCACCAAGTATCATGGTTGATGTTATACTTATCTCCGTATGCTTTTATCTTCTCTACAGTATCCCTGGCTGGATCAACCGTAAAAGAAACGAATCTTACAATACTATCAGTCTTTAAAAAAGCGGTTTGAAGCTTTTTCATGTTTTTTGTAAGTGTAGGACAAATTGAAGGACAAGATGTAAAGAAGAAATTAGCGATAATAATTTTGCCACCAAAATCTTCTAAGCCTACTTCTTTACCAAACTGATTTTTTAACTTAAATGGCTTTATTTTATGCCATAAAGTATCATTTACAGGTTTGCCCTTTTCTAATTTGGTAACAACAGTGTCATAAAAATACCTTCGTGGCATCCCTGTTGCATCTTTACTATAGCTATTAACTAAAAAATAGCTTGCTATTGGCAAAACCAAGACAACCAACAGCGTAAAAAAGGTTCTTTTTTTCATACTATAATATAACTAAACAAAAAAGCATCATTAGGGTTTTAACCATAACGATGCTTTAAAATATTTTTTCATGGTTTAATGTTTCTCGGCTGAAGCAGGTTGTGCTGCTGGAGCTGTTTTTTCAACAGGAACGATTGACTTTCCACGTGAATTTCTTAGGTTTTTCCATGAATTTCCATCCATTAAAAAAGCTGCAATAAACCAAACAAATAAAATCAATGGAACGCAAATTGTCATGATTAAATTTTTCAATTCATCCCCAAGATGCATAAAAATACCAACAATATAAAAAGCCTTTGCTAAGGATAAAATTACTATTACTCCCTTCAAAAATAATTTGAAAGTATCAGCCATAGGAAATGCATACATAGCAAGACCTAGACCAAGTTCTATAATTGTAATTACAGATAATAATATGGTTGTTTTAATAACTTTTTTTATGAATTCATCACCACCTGCTTCATGATGAAATGTAATTTCTGATCCAGCACTGTGCTCCATAAAAGGAAATTTAAAAATTAATTAAATAAGATAAAAACAAAGGAATACGAAAACCCAAACCAAATCAACAAAATGCCAATATAAACCAGCCTTTTCTATCATCCAGTAATGCCCTTTTCGCTCGAAATTACCGTTTATAGCCATTATTAGCATTATGATGTTGATTACTACACCAGACAAAACGTGGAAACCATGGAAACCGGTAATACCAAAGAAATAGCCACCAAATGCCACTGGACCAGGGGTTCCTACATGGTGACCTTCATGAGAAGCAAGATCAGCTGCTGGTCCCCAAGGATTTTTTGTTACGGTAGTTCCGATATTGGTTAATTCACCATTGATTAACACTGCATGTTCGCCTGTTATTAAGTGAGCCCATTCCCAAGCTTGACAGCTTAAAAAAGCAATACCACCAATAACTGTCCAAATCATCCACTTGATTACACCTTGCTTGTCATTCTTGTGACCTGCATGTACAGCCAACACCATGGTAACCGAGCTTACAATAAGGATGAACGTCATCAAACTTACGAAAGCAAGAGGAAGGTTGGCATGACCTGCAAGTGGAAATGCATTAAAAACTTGGTTAGGATCAGGCCAATAGTTTTGACTAAATCTGATAGTACCATAAGAAATTAAAAATGCACCGAACGTGAAGGCATCACTCATGAGAAAGTACCACATCATTAGTTTACCATACTCAACGTTGAAGGGACTTTTACCTCCACTCCACCACTTGGTTTGCATTTGTGTTTGGGCTGTTGCCATGTCTTTTTCTTGTTTAAGGGTTCAATACAACAGGACTATTTCATCCAGTTAAAAAATATAAATAAGTAGATCCACAATGCATCTACAAAATGCCAATAAGTTGCAGTTATTTCAAGGGGTAATGTACTATAATTTCTTTTAGAAATACTTACAGCCCGAATTGCGATAACTAACAAAGCTATAACGCCACCTAGTACATGTAAACCATGCAAACTAGATATTGCAAACAAAAATGAATAAGAGGCATTGGAACCAGCGCCAACTATTCTTATATCCTGTTTTCCAAATTGTACAAATCCAATGATTTGCGAAATAATAAAAAGAACTCCCAGCACAGCAGTTACCACCATCCATCTTCTATATTCAACCATTCTTTTCTCTTTCAAAGATTTCAAAGAAAGATGAATTGTTACACTGCTTGAAAGTATAGTTAAGGTTGAAAACCAAAAAATTATTGGTATTTCAATCATTAACCAATTCACCTGACTTCTTTTAACGATATAAGCACTGGTTAAACCCGCGAACATCATCAATATACTACCAATAGCAACCCACATGGTAAATTTGTGGGGATGTATTCTACGATTCTGATCAGTTACTATTTCATTCATCCTAAATTAATTTTATCCTATTTTGTTAGCTAATAGTGATAACAAAACAACCGGAAGGTAAATATAAGAGCCAAACATCACCCGT
The DNA here is from genome assembly GCA_947489175.1 of Chitinophagaceae bacterium. Lineage (GTDB taxonomy): Bacteria > Bacteroidota > Bacteroidia > Chitinophagales > Chitinophagaceae > Pollutibacter. The sequence goes on from CANLED010000095.1 coordinate 4,081, forward strand.
CTTGCTGCTTTAACGTCCATTTCCTTAAACAACCTAACACACTGCCAAAGCATGAAAATATTAGCTATCGAAACAATAATCATGCTTATTAGTCCACTCATTTCAAATGCATAAGGAAGGAGGCCAATTGGTATGAGCAACACTGAATATAGAATTGCCTGAACTGCTGCGTATTTAGTTGGTCCACCTGCTGATGGTAATAACTTGAAACCAGCCCTGCCATAATCCTCATGAGAAACCCAGGCAATTGCCCAAAAATGTGGAAACTGCCAAAAGAATTGTAGCGTGAATAAAATCCAACCACCAATTCCTAAAGAAGAATCACCTGCAGCCCAACCAATTAAACAGGGTAAAGCACCTGGTATTGCGCCAACTAAAACAGCAATTGAATGAACTTTCTTTAAAGGAGTATAAATAAATCCATATAAAAAAAGGCTAAAAAGAGATAAGCCAGCAGCAGTCCAATTAAAATACAACCCAATCAGAAAAGTTCCTGAAATGGCTGCAATAACTGCAAAACTAGAGGCTTCATCAACACTCATCCTTCCAGAAGCTACTGGTCTAGATGATGTTCGGTTCATCAATGCATCAGTATCCTTTTCAGTTACCTGATTAATTGCGTTAGCTGCACCTGTAACGAGCATACCGCCTACAAAAAGTAAAAGAACTGATATGAAGTCAAATTCAACACTGGGCACTAACAAATAACATACCACCGAAGAAAAAACTACCGTGAAGCTTAAAGTAAACTTCGTTAAAAGATAATAATCTTTCAGTTTCAATGATATTGTTGATGCCTCATTCTGCTTCTTCTCATTCATGCGCACCGTTTTATTTTTACTGTTGATTAAACAGCAATTTTATCTTTTAGTGCTTAGATTCATCTGCACCAATAGGTTCTACCTGAGGAATAAACTCTCTTCCATCCTTACCATAATCATACGCACCTCTATGAACTTCAGGTAACTCACCAGGCCAGTTTCCATGTCCAGGCGTAATTGGAGTAGTCCACTCCAATGTATTTGAACCCCATGGATTTTGACTTTTTACTTTTCTACCTTTAAAAATTGAGTAAAAGAAGTTGAAGACAAATAATAGCTGAGCAACAAATACAATCATTGCAACTGTACTGATGAATCTATTCATATCAGCAAACTGGTTGAAAGATTGCCAATTGCTGAAATCAGTATACCTACGAGGTAAACCTGCCAAACCTTGATAATGCATAGGCCAAAATATCAAATAAGCACCTACCAATGTTACCCAGAAATGGATGTATGCCATCGTATTATTTAGATAACGACTATACATTTTAGGGAACCAATGATATACTCCTGCAAACATTCCGAAGAAAGATGCAACTCCCATTACAATGTGGAAGTGAGCAACTACAAAATATGTGTCATGCAAATGAATATCTAATGTTGAATTACCTAAGAAAATACCTGTTAGACCTCCAGAGATGAACAAACTTACAAAGCCGATAGAGAATAACATACCTGGTGTGAACCTAATATTTCCTCTCCATAAAGTCGTTAACCAGTTAAAAACCTTAATTGCTGATGGAACGGCAATTAATAGGGTAAGCAATACAAAGAAGGCACCTAAGAACGGATTCAAGCCAGTTACAAACATGTGGTGAGCCCACACTAAAAATGCTAGAATTGTGATAGCAAATAGTGAGCCAACCATTGCCATGTAACCGAAGATTGGTTTTCTAGAATTTACAGACAAGATTTCTGAAACCATTCCCATCGCTGGAAGAAGAATGATATAAACTTCAGGGTGACCCAAGAACCAAAATAAGTGTTGGAATAATATTGCGCTACCACCTTCATTTGGTAAAATTTCACCCTTCACAACTATTTCTGAAAGAAAAAAGCTTGTTCCAAGATTACGATCAAACAATAACAATACAGCTCCTGACAGAAGAACTGGGAACGATAAAACGCCTAGTACAGCTGTAAAAAATATTGCCCACATTGTCAATGGCATACGAGTCATGCTCATACCCTTTGTTCTCAAGTTGAGTATTGTTGAGATGTAGTTAAGTCCACCAAGCAATGAAGAAACAATGAACATAGCCATTGAAATAAGCCAGAAATCCATCCCTAACTTAGAACCCTGACTAGCTTGTCCAAGAGCACTTAAAGGTGGGTAGATTGTCCAACCACCTGCTGCAGGTCCAGTTTGAATGAACAATGATGCAAACATGATTACGCTCGCTAAAAAGAAGAACCAATAGCTAAGCATGTTTAAGAAACCAGACGCCATATCACGTGCACCAATTTGCAATGGAATAAGAAAATTCGCAAATGTTCCGCTCAAACCGGCTGTTAACACAAAGAAAACCAGGATGGTACCATGCATCGTAACCAAAGCATAATAAAATTCATTGCTTATTTTACCACCTTTAGCCCACTTTCCAAAGATATCCTCAAGAAAAGGAAAACTTTGATCAGGATAACCTAATTGCAAACGGAACAATACAGAAAATAAACCACCGATAATTGCCCAAATAATACCAGTGATTAGGAACTGCTTGGCAATCATTTTGTGATCTTGGCTAAAAATATATTTGGTCAAAAATGACTCTTCATGATGGTGATCATGTTGTCCATGTTCCTCATGTGAGTGAACATTTACCTCTACTTCATGTCCATGTAAAATTGTTTCGGTACTCATTTTAATTTTTTTAAAACTTTAAATCTTTATTTGAGTTGGGCTAAGGGTTGTGATGTTGCGGGTGCTTTTACTGTTGCGGTGCTGTCTTTTGCTACCGGTGCTGCTGCTTCATTCACAATAACGTATTGAGGTTTTTTTGAACCCAGCCAAGTGTTATATTCTTCTTGAGTTTCCACAATGATTACGCCGCGCATAGAATAATGTCCACTACCACAGACTTGATCACAAGAAATCTCATACACAAAATCCTTATTTCCTGTAATTTTTTTCATTTGTTCAGTGGTGTATTTAGGTGTAAACCAAAGTGTTGTTGGTATACCAGGGACAGCGTCCATTTTTAACCTAAAATGTACCAATCCAACATCATGTATAACATCTTGAGCATTGATTACCAATTGAACAGGTTTATTAACAACAAGGTGCATTTCTGAGGCTTCAATATCATCATGGCTAGCACCATCTTCCCAATCTATTCCTAAACCATTGCCAATAGATGCATCAGTTAAACGATAATTCTTTCTACCCAATACTTTATCCTTACCAGGATACCTCATCATCCAATTGAATTGCTTGCCGGTAATTTCAACTATTTGTGAATCTTTCGGG
>CANLED010000096.1 GCA_947489175.1 Chitinophagaceae bacterium
CTTGTATTGTTCTTGTTATAGGTAACAGTGGAGCCTGCATGTGGACAAACACTAGAGAATGCTGAAAAGCTAGCTGCCGTATTTCCCGTTGCAGTCCTTATTACGATAACACCTTTGTCTGCCACAAATTCATTCACAGCAAGAATCTGAGTAGCTAAGTTAATTGCCAAAATCACTGTAGAGGAATTTCCTCCGGGAGTTGGTGGTGTTGGGCCAGTTGAGCCTCCGGTTGTAGTGTCATCTTTGGAACAAGCTGCCATCATGCATGCAACGCAAGTGAAAGCTATACTTCCACCAATTTTACCTAAGAATTCTTTCCTTTCCATAAATTTTTTTTATAACAAGTTAACATTGATTAAGTTTATATTTATTGAAAAAAAACATCCATTCGACTGATTTTCATTACTACAAATCAACTTTGTATCCAAAAACAGGGATCATTCCAAGTAAATATGAATACTTTACTTTTGACAATCCGGCATCATAAGATTGTCTGACTGCATTTTTTCTATTTGTTGCATTCTGAACACCTAGAATTGCAGAGCCTGTCATGCTTTTATATTGAACCTTCCATTCCAGCTGAATATCCAAACGAAAAAATGATGCTAGCTTTTCTCCATATATGCGTGAATTATCCAACACAGTTCTTTTTTGGGCCTTCGATTTAGCAAAGTCAATAGGTGTTACCCTCACACCACCTGCATAAATCATTTTAGCATCTACGCCAACGGAAGTCGGTTTTCTGGCTTTTATATTCCATTCTTTTCCAATTAAAAAAGTACTAGAAGAATTGGAGTTATAACGTGTACTTCGCCATATATTGTCTGAAGGTAAAAAAGTGGACTGATACAAACTCAACGTACTCAACATGTAAAATCGATCATTCCAAAATCGCTGTAGAGTCAATTCAACACCATAATTTTGCCCTTTCCCTTTGTTATTTAGCGGTTCAATGGCATAGTCGTCTTCTAGGTTAATGACGCTGTAACTGGTTGATTTTCCATAATTTATCGGTATTTGATAAAGCCATTGGTAATAAATTTCTGTTTTTAAGTTCCAATTAGGTGCTGGCTGAATAGAATATCCTAGAACCAGGTGTTTTGATCGACTGAAGTCTAGGCTTTTATTCGCCAAAACCGTATCATTTCCAACCCTTATTCTAGCAAAATAATTGCCCAGAGGCTGAATCTGTGCGTGATTGCCATAACCAAAAGATAAATATTGGTTTGTTCCAGTCATAAATCGCAATCCAAACCTTGGTTCAACTACTGATTTTTGATTCAAAGAAAAATACTGCCCTTGCAAGCCAAACTGAAAACTCAAACGCTTCAATGGATCGGATTTCCATTGCAAAAAATAGTTTGTAAGTCTTGTGCTTCCGTTATTTAAAATCTTGTCTTTCAATACATTGGAAACGGTTTCGCGTTGTCTTAAGTTGAAATTCTTTGCGGTTGTATAAACTCCTCCTTTTACAAGATGATACTTATTAAATTTATGGGTTAATACAAGTGATAAAATTCCGTCTGCTTCAGCAAATTTATTTTTCCTTGAGAAAACAGTAGGACCATTTGCTTTTTCTATTCGGCTGTCTTCTTCCCGATATGTATACTGATTGATGCTATAAATTGTTTTAATCAAGGTCTTTTTAGAGATATTTACGGTGTGTGAAATACCTACTACGCCCGTATTGGCAGCATCAAGCCATCCATTTCGTTTTGATGGATTAGATGTCCAAATCAGGGAATCTCTAACAGGTTCATTATTCTGCTCGCTAAGTCCACCAAATCCAAAAATAGCTATGCTACCCAACTTTTTTGTGGGAAGATGTATGTTGAAAGAAAGGTCTTGAAAAGACGTAGCCGCATCTCCTATTTTGAACCCAATCTTCTGCATCAATGTTAAAAATCCATATCTATAATTAACCAAATAAGAACCCCCATACCCCTTTTTAAAATATCCCTCTGAAGCTGCGTCTAATCCAATTGTACTCAAAGAAAATGTATGTTCTCTTTTTTCGGAATTTCCTTTGCGAAGCTTTATGTCAAAAACCCCAGACAAAGCATTCCCATACTCTGCAGGGAAAGCGCCTGTCATAAAATCTGAATTGGCAAGAAGTTGAGCACTGAGAATTGAAATAGCTCCACCGGAAGTTCCAACCCGGGCAAAGTGATTGGGATTGGGGATATTCACCCCCTCCATTCTCCACAACAATCCATTGGGAGAGTTGCCCCGAATAATTAAGGCATTCCCATCCCCATTGCCTGAAACACCAGCAAATGCAGTTGCCATACGGGAAGGATCATTTAATCCAGCCGCAAAACGCCTGGTTTCTTCAACGCTAAACATACGTGCACTTACCATGGCCATGTCGTTTATAGCGCGAGACTTGTTGGTTCTTCCTTGAATTTTAATTGCTGTTGATACGGTGGCATCTTCCTCTAATTCGATGGTTAAAATCAATTCTTTACCCGATTCAACAGATAAATTACTTAAAACGATTGGTTTGAAACCAACATGGCTAATGCGCAAGGAATGTCGCCCTACAGGTACATTCAACAACCTAAATTGACCTGCATTATCTGTAGTTGTTTGTCTGTTTTCAACATCCTCTATTGTTATAGTTGATCCAGCCAATGGAAGATTGATTGCACGCTCAAGAACAAAACCCCTAACTGTTTGGGTTGGCACCTGAGCAAAACTAACCTGAAATACAAACAAGATCATAACGAAAAAAACAATTTTCTTACACGGCATATTTGAAAATACATAAATTGCTAGAAAAATCTATTTATTGATAAAAAATTATCTTTACTTGGAAAGATAATCATGGTTTATCAACAAACTGTTTCCATTTTTAGTACTACTTGGTGGACATGCATATCATTTGCAACTGCATTTATCATGTTACTCTTAATACTTCCCTCCTATTATTCATGGGCCCGAAACAAAAATTACACAAAATTTATAGGAGCAATTATCCTCATAAACCTATTGGTTGAAAACATCTATGGACTTTACCTTGGTGTTTGGAGTATAAAGCAGTTCTTACCACTGCACTTTTGCGGCCTAAGTGGATTATTGGCATCAATCCTGATGTTTAGATACTCAAACAAAATTGCTAAAATTCTTTTCTACTGGGGTTTGATAGGAGGTTTTTATGCCCTTATTACACCCGAATTTGATTTTGGGACACAAGGATATTTTTTCTATAGTTATACAATTGGCCATGCTTCAATAATATTGGTTTCATTTTATTCCATTATATACAAGGACTTTACACCAGCAAAAAATTCTTGGTTAAAAATTTTTATCCTCACACAGTTTGCTGCGTTGTTTGTTGGACTCATCAACCGGATATTGGGATCAAATTATATGTATCTTTCAACTCCACCCATAGCCCAAAATCCGATGATTTTAGGCGAATGGCCATGGTATTTGGTTGTTTTTGATTTCCTTGCTTTAGCACACTTTTTCATTCTTTACAGTATTTTTCATAAAATAAAATATTACAAATATCTTTTTGAAAAAAAAGCTAGTAAACAATCGTCAAATTGGTAAAATAAAATCAAATTAAAAGTATATTCGTGATGTGTGTTAATTACACATAATCAACGATTATATGAAAAAATTCTTTTCTGTATTTACCCTATTTGTCATTTCAGCTCTTTTTTGTCATAGCCAGGTATTGCGTTGGGCACCATCTTTTATTCAAGAAAATAGCCAAACAATAAACATAACTGGCAATGCAAAATTTGGAAATAAGGGGTTACTTGATTACGCGCCTGCTTCTGATGTATTTGTACACATAGGAGCCATCACCAACCTAAGCACAGGAAGTTCAGATTGGAAGTATGCCCCTTTTACATGGGCTACAACCAATGCTCTTGCTAGTGCAACTAATTCGGCATCCAATGAATGGACATTTACCATTTCTGGAGGATTGAGGTCCTTTTTCAAAATTACAAATCCCAACGAAAAAATTATTAAGATTGCAGTGTTGTTCCGTTCTGGAAATGGAAGTAAGGCCCTAAGAAATGAAAATGGTTCAGACATGTATATTCCAGTTTATGACAATGGATTATATGCAAGAATTGATGAACCTTTAACTAATCCAACTTACATTCCCTCATTAATTACTCTCAATAAAAATATTGGTGACAATTTTACCATCGTTGGAAACGCTAGTCAGTCAGCCAATTTAATCATCACACAGAACGGAGCAGCATTAAAAACAGTAACAAATAGTTCTACCATTTCAGCAAATACAACTATAAACAAGGTTGGAACACAGAAATTCCTATTTGAAGCAACATCAGGAGCCTCCATATCAAAAGATTCTATTTCTTTTTTTGTTTCTGGCCCAGCAAAGATTTCAGCCTTGCCAACAGGTATTGTTGATGGAATTAACTACGAGCTAGGTGACACATCTGTTGTTTTGGTACTATACGCACCAGGTAAATCAGGCATTTCGGTTATAGGAGATTTTAACAACTGGACTGAAACTACTGAAGAACAAATGAACAAAACACCTGATGGAAATAGGTTTTGGCTCAGGTTAAAGGGATTAAAAGCTGGACAAGAATATGCCTATCAATACATCATTGATGGTGGATTAAGAGTAGCTGATTATAATACCGAGAAAATTTTAGACCCAAATAATGATGGGTTCATACCTGCAACAACCTACCCTAACCTTAAAACTTACCCAACATCCAAAACTACTGGTATTGTAAGTATGCTACAAACGGGCAAACCCCAATACACGTGGAAGATTAAAAACTTCAACCGACCAGATAAAAGAAATCTTGTTATTTATGAAGTTTTAATACGCGACTTTCTTGCAGCTAGAAATTTTCAATCACTGAAAGATACAATACCATACTTGAAAAGGTTGGGAATCAATGCTATTGAAATTATGCCATTCTCGGAATTTGAAGGAAACTTAAGCTGGGGTTATAATCCAAATTTCTTTTTTGCACCCGACAAATTTTATGGCACGGAAACGGCTATTAGGGAATTTATTGATGCCTGTCACCAGCAAGGAATCGCTGTAATAATGGATATGGTACTAAATCACTGCTTTGGATCGTCTCCCCTTGCTCAAATGTATTGGGATGGAGCAAACAATCAGCCTGCCTCAAATAATCCATGGCTCAATACCACAGCAACGCATCCTTTTAATGTAGGAAATGATTTTAATCATGAGTCAGCTGCCACCAAAGATTTTGTTTCTAGGGTTGTTAGGCATTGGCTTACAAAATACAATATTGATGGGATAAGATGGGATCTTTCAAAAGGATTCACCCAAACAAATAATGCAAATAATGTTTCAGCATGGAGCAACTATGATGCGGGTAGAATTGCAACATGGAAAAGAATTTATGACACAATGCAATCCGCATCGCCAAACAGTTATTGCATTCTTGAACACTTTGCAGACAATACAGAAGAAAAAGAATTGGCTGATTATGGCATGTTGCTATGGGGAAATGCTAACAATAATTTCAACCAAGCTACCATGGGATACAATACGGATGCTGATTTTAGCGGTATTTCATCTGAGAAAAGGGGCTGGAATAACAGGCATTTAGTGGGATATATGGAAAGCCATGACGAAGAAAGGTTGATGTTTAAAAATATCATGTTTGGGAATCAATCAGGATCATATAATGTGAAAGATTCCATAACTGGACTTAAAAGGAATGGTATGGCAGCAGCCTTTTGGGCATTGATGCCAGGACCTAAAATGCTTTGGCAGTTTGGTGAATTGGGCTTTCCTTATTCAATTAATACCTGTGCCAATGGATTGGTAAATGCCAATTGCAGGCTCGACAATAAAGTCCCTGTTTGGGAATCATACTTTCATCCATTCAAAAGAGGATTATATGATGTTTATTCAAACCTACTCAGGCTTAGAATGAAGCCCAATTATTTAACCACTTTCACTACAAATAAGTTTACAACCAATTTTAGCTCTCTTTACAAATCATTCCAGGTTAATGACGATTCGTTGAAAATAGTTGTAGTTGGAAATTTTGATGTTACTTCAAAATCAAATATTGTAAGCTTTCCAGCAGATGGCACCTGGTTCAGCTACCTCACTGGAACTAATATTAATATTACAGGAGGAAGTTCAAACATAACACTTCAGCCAGGAGAATATCATGTTTATTTGAATAAAGACCTAAGTGCAAATATTGTAACAAGCATAAATAATACAACTGTACCAACCCTAGATGCAAACCTAAAAATATTTCCAAATCCATTAAGTACATCGGCTACCATTTCATTTAATCTAGAAAGAGCTGGGAAAACCGAAATTGAACTACTCGACCAAAATGGAACGCGCATTAGCAACTTATTCAATGGTATCAAGTCAGCAGGTTTGCATAAAATGGAATTTAAACTTGATAATTTATCTTCGAAAGCGCTTAAATCCGGTATTTATATCCTCAACTTAAAAAACAATGGAGGTCAACAATCTCGTAAAATCTATATAAATCACTAAATATAATGCATCAAGATTTTTTGTAAATCTTAGTCAATAGGTCTCAAAACAAATTGATTTTTATTTGCTACTTACACTTAAATCAAAACTTCATTTTATTCAAAAGAATGAGGTGATTTTTTGATTATCCCTTTTTTTACCATCATCAATGAATAATCAGATTAATTGAGTAATCACTCAAGATTTACATCTTTTACAAAAAATAAAATTTATATCCTTACTGAACCCTGACTAAACCCATTTGATAACAATTTCGTAATATTAACAACCCTTATATAACTTCTCTAATTGTCACCTTTGCAAGATAACGGTGTACCTAAATTAAGGTTAAGGAATAGACCTTTGAAAAAATTTATAAAAATTAATATTTAATAAAAATAACAATCATGGCTGCCAATTCTTTTTTTAAAATCTTCCTTCCAAAAGACAGAATTTTCTACACACTTTTTGAAAGTGTGACCGAAACCGTTCATAAAATGGCATTGAGTCTAAAAGAAATGGTTAATGAACCGGATGAAGACAAAAGAGCAAGCATTCAATCCCACATTGAGAACATGGAGCATCAAAATGATGATATTACCCATAATATTTTTACTGAATTGGGAAGAAACTTCATCACTCCATTTGACAGAGAAGATATCCATTCATTGGCTTCAGCATTGGATGACATTGCAGATTACATTTATGCTTCTGCAAAAAAAATTAGCTTTTACCACATCAATCCAAATGATACCGGGATTCACAAACTAACAGATTTGGTTTTAGAAGGCAGTGTTGAAATCAAAAAGGCTGTTTTTGGATTAAGGGATATGAAGAATCTA
>CANLED010000097.1 GCA_947489175.1 Chitinophagaceae bacterium
TTTTCTAGACTTTGAAAAATCGAAAATAACAACTCATATCTCTAGTATGAATGATTTACATCACTGATAAAACTGATTTTCTTCAAAGTGATTTGTGGTTAGATCTTTTTATTTTATGAAGTCGAAAATCAACGTTGAAACAGTTTCTGGCACTTCTTCCATTGGTACATGTCCAACATTTTTTAGCACAACTAACTCGCTGCCTTTGATATTTTTTTGGAATTGGTAGGCATTGTCTACTGTAATTAAATGATCTTTATCTCCCCAAATAATCAGCGTAGGCGTTTTTATTGAATTGATTTTTTCAGCTTCTTGTGTAAAACCATTTTTGAAAATCGACAAGGCTGCTTTTCTGTTTCCTTCTGCTATGGTGAGGTCGTGGTACCTGTCAATCTCTTTTTCTGTAATTTTTGTTTGATCTACAAATACCGTCTCCAGGCTTTTTTTAATTAAAAATTTTGGCGTGATATAAAGCAACAAATTATTGACCACTGGCATTGAAGCTAGCTTGAAACCAAGTGATCCTTTGCCTTTTTTCCCTTGGTATCCAGCTGCATCAATTAAAATTAATTGATTTACTTTTTCAGGATGAGATACAGCATAATGCCATGAAACACCTCCTCCCATTGAGTTTCCTGCGAGGATGAAATTATTTACATTCAAGTTAGTTAGAAATGAATCAAGAAACTTGGTGTAGTAATCAAATCCATATTTATTTTCAGGGTTTGGTCCCGTTAACCCAAATCCTGGTAAGTCGATACTAATCAACCTCTTCTTGTCTTTCATCAAAATGACTAAACTATCCCAAGTGTTCAGTGAAGAAGACATGCCATGAATCAAAATCAATGGAGTTGAATCAGCCATATTTCCTTCATCACGATAATGCACATTCATGCCCATTAATGGCATGAACTGAGAGGAGGAATTGGTATAAATTGGTTTTAATTTTTCTCTGGGAATATCTTTCTCTGCAAGTATTACCAAAGCAATTGCAACGATTGTAAACAACGGGAGAACGAAATATCGAATGATTTTTGAAATAATCTTCATGATGATAATTTTATGGTTTTGCTGCACTCCATTCAACCGAAACAATTATTTCATTTCTTCTTCCAATTAATTGATAAGGTGGGTTGTATCCTAAATACCTGAAATTCCCTATGGTTACAATTTTTCTTTCTTTTAAGAGTGATGCTAATTTTGAGGAATAAACTTTCATGTCATTATCTGATGCAAATCCACCAAAATTAATCGCAGCAACATATTCATCCTTGGTTTTTTTTATGATGACATTCGGGTCGTTCGGCTTAGGAAGGTTTTCCTGACTGTATTTAGTTGGCATTACAAAGCTCATAGAAGACATCGTATCGTTGATATCCATGTGAACTGGCGTTGTCATAGCAATTTTAGTGTCTGATTCGTTTCCTCCAAAAATATATCCTGCCAGTTTTCTAAATCCCGATCCAGATAATTCCTTGTAAGATTTTGCACTTGAATTGATGGTGGCAATTGTAGTTGCTGGATAAAACCGCACTTCAAAGTCTTTCTCTTTTAATACTACGGTGTATTGTTGGTTCTCAGTATTTTTAGTAGACATTATTGTGAATGATTGGGCGATGATTAGGATTAGTAAGATAGCAATTGCTATGATCATTGTTGACTTCATTTAAATTGATTTTACTTATTAACAATTAAATAGAATAAATGTTTTTGGCTCAACTTTTCAACGCAAATTACCGGGACTAAATCTTGGCTTGACTTATAACCATTACATACTTAACACCAAAATTAGTAAACCCACAAATTTTCATCACAACAAACGATATAGAATCAATCTAAAATCATTTTGATTTTTGTGCAATCTCTAATTCATTCATCTTTTCAGTTGGATTCATGATATAGGTTAGCATTGAACCATCTTTACACAATTCTACAATACGATATCCTTTGTAATTTGTTCCCCAATTTCCACCGAAATGACTGTCAAATAAATAAGGAATTCCATCCTGCCATTTTACACTGTCTTGGTCATGCTCATGTCCGTGAAAAACTGCTTTGATATTTTTATGCTGTTTTACCAACTCTTGAAACGCAGTTGAATTAATGGCATTGGCGGTCCACTTGATCGGCGGAATATGTAAAAACAAAAATATATTTTCAGCATTTTTGTGCTCTTTCAATTTGGCTGTAAGCCATGGCATATCTGGTGGAAGGTATTCGCCTTTTTCATTTGATGTATTGCCGAAAAGAAGCACATTTTTCTTTACCACAACATCAAAATTCAATGGCATTTTCCAAGTATATTCCCAGAGTTCAGGACTTGCAATGTCATGATTTCCTTTGGTTACATAGTATTGAAAATTTAACTTATCTAAGGCCCTTTTGGCATCATCTAAAAATGTTACATCATCATGGATGATGTCTCCATTGATTACACCAAAATCAAACTTTTTTTGTTCATGAACATCGTTGATATGAGAAACTGCAGTACTGAAAAAATCACGGTAGGTTGTCTTTGGTTGTCCATAGTGCCCGTCAGATGCAACTACAAACCGCAGCGCTAATTTTTTCTTTCCAAATTCACTTAAATCTGATGCCAATAATGTTTTACCATTGGCTAAAAAAACTGCCAAAGAAATGTTCTGAATAAAATGCCTGCGTTTCATATTATATCTATTAAAAAATAAATGTACACTATTTTATCGCGTTTAAATAGTGTACATTTATTTTAATAAAAAGATAATTTACGCTTCTGGATTTCCCTTGAATTAATTGTTATTAATGGACCACTCTGATGTCATTCCATTGTACCTTAATATTTCTTCAGCATGTTCTTTACTAAGCCCCTTAATGGTAAATGTTATACATCTATCTTTGCCCATTGCTCTTCTTTCTTTCATCACTTCATCGAATTGCTTAAGTTGCTCTTTGGTAAAAAGGCTTCTGTCTAGATTTTCTAGGGCCTCATAAACTTCATGAAACAAGATTTGGAAAACACGGTTGTCATGAAAACCTTCTATTAAACCCTGTGGATCTTCTCTATATCCCTCCCAAAGTAATTTTTCAATCCTTGCCTTTTCTTTGAGCCATTTTTTAAGACCTTCATTATTTATTTCCATATAATTTTTTTGTAAAACTATATTCGAAATTAAAATCATAAAGGTGGTTTCCTACATGAAACAGCAGTATTTTAAGCTGTTTTATCTAGTTAAAATATCCTAAAACAGCTGTGAATAAACAAAAAAAAGAGGTGATTTTCACCTCCTTATTTGTGCTTATTTAGCGAATACTTTTTTCAACAGTTCTGAAGTTCTTGCAAGTGGGTCTTTGCGGATGTTTTTTTCTTCTGTTGCTATTTGTGTGAACATTCCTTGAAGGGCTTTTTCAGTTACATACCCTATAAGGTCTGGATTGATTTTTTGCAAGCTGAATTTGTTGTATGAGTTAACCATCGTGGTCCAGTATTTGGTTGCCCCTACTTTTTCCAAAGATGCTGCTATAACCGGCCTGAAGGCATCTGCTAATGCCACAGTGGTTTTGCTTCTCAAATATCCTGTAGCTGCTGTATCTGTTCCACGTAGGATGCCAATGGCATCTGTAACACTCATTTGCTTGATCGCACCAGTAAAAATAGGCGCCGCTTGCTTACACGCGTCTTCTGCACCCCTGTTCATCGTCAAAATGGCATCATCAACTTGCTTTCCCAAACCTACTCCACGCAAAGTTTTCTCGATTTTCTGTGCTTCTGGTGGTAGCAATACTTTCAACAATTCATTGCTAAAAAAACCATTCTCTTTTGACAGAATTGCTGTTCCTTTTTCTGCTCCAGTTGCCAAGGCTTCTTTTAAACCTGCAATGATGTCGTCATTGCTTAATGATCCTGCACCTACTCCAGCGGCTTGTTTTGCCTTGTTGAGTAGTCCCTTAATGGTTTGTGAATTCGCCGCATTTAAGATTAGAAAGCTAGCAATTAGTAAAAAATATTTCATAGTATATGATTGTTATCATGCAAAAATAACCCATTCCTTGTTAATGAAAAATCAATGAATTGCCTACAAGGGGAAAACTTGTTTGATGGCTGCTACATGAAACCCTTTTTTAACCAGGTCTTTGTATTCGTTTGTCGTTAAATTGAGCAGGGGATTGGTATGGTTCAGGTGTATAAACCATATCTTGTTTTTTTCTGTTGATGGAAGTTGGCTGAACTTTAACATGCTTTCTTTTACCAATGGATGTGGTATCTCTGTGATGTTTCTGTTGTTAACTTCCGCCGGATCCCAAAATGTTCCGTCAATAAACGCATAGTCGACCTCTTTTATCATTTCGACAATCTTCATTTCCCATTTCTCCCATTTATCAATGTCTGGGATGAACAATGCTGTTTTATTTGGTCCAATTATTTTAAATCCTATCGTTTCTGAATACTCATCTCGGTGTGGTACTTGATATGGTATCACGCTGATTCTATTTGTCAACGTCATTTCTTTTTTATCAAACAACTCTTTTATTTCAATATTTTTTAAGTTAACGAGCTGACTCCATGGTCCATTCTTTTCAAGAAATGATTTCATCCTTGGCATCGCATAAACAGGAATGTTTGAGGCGTTTTTTGCTTCTTTTCCTAAGTACATCAATCCGCTATAATGCCCTATATGCGCATGACTCAGCAATATGCCGTCAACAGAATTTTTATTGCCGGAAAATTCATTGAGTATTTTTATTTGTGATGTTATGTCTGGACTCGCCTCTACAATAAATTGTTTTTTTGATGCTTTATCGACCAAACCCAGCGAAACAACTTTCTTGTTGCTGTCAATCTTTTTGCAGCATTCTTTCTCGCATCCAATATGTGGAGAACCGCCATCCTGAAGGGTTCCAAGAATCACTAAAAAGGGATCTTGGTTATTTTTATTAGTCGCCAACGATTGTGAATGGCTCTTTTCGAAAAACAACATGAGGATGATTGAAAAGAGAAATCTTCTGATCATTATTTTACCTGATTTCCTTTGATGAAGATTGATTGCATTTCAATATCCTGATTAAAAACCAGGATATCTGCATCCATTCCTTTTTTTAACCTGCCTATCTTGTCACTTAGTTTCATGATTCTTGCCGGCGTTGAAGTAATCATTTTGACTGCATCAACAAGCGGCACTTCTCCCATGTTTATCATTGTTCTTACGAGCCTGTCTGCCAATGCCACACTGCCTGCAAACGAGCTTCTGTCGGGCATCTTGGCAACGCCGCCTTCAAGGATTACCTTGATGCCACTGTTGATGTTTCCCAAAATACTTTCTCCTTCCGGCATGCCTGCACCTCGCATGGCATCTGTTATCAAGGCTGTATGGTCAGCTCCTTTTATTTTGTAAATCAGTTTTAACAATGGTGCCGGCAAATGAATACCATCCGCAATAATTTCTACATCAAGTTCATCATGCAAATATCCCGCTTCAATCACACCAGCATAACGGTATGCATTTTTTCTTGTTACCCCAGACATGGCAGAATAAAAATGCGTCAGCAAGGTATAGCCATTGTCGAATGCATTTTTGGCTTCTTCATAAATCGCGTCTGTATGTGCCATGGATGGAAGGATGCCTCTCTCGCAAAGTATCTTCCCAAATTCAATGGCTCCTTTTCTTTCTGGCGCTGCGCTCCACCTTTTGATGGATGTGGAATGCGAAAGTATTTCTAGATACTCCGATGGTTCTGGATCTCGAATGTATTTAGGGTCTTGCGCTCCCCGTTGTTCCATCGAAAAATAGGGACCTTCAAGATGCAGGCCTATAAAGGAAGCGCCTTTTTTATTGTTTAGATTTGCCTGCTCATAGATGTTAAGCGTATGTAAAATATCATCTTTTTCTGCAGTGAGGGTTGTTGGCATGATTGAAGTGGTGCCATGCTGGGCGTGTATTTCAGCAACTTTCAAAAATGCCTCTTCAGTACCATCCATGAAATCATGTCCACCGCCTCCATGTACATGGATATCAATAAATCCTGGTGAAATATAATTTCCTTTAGCATCAATTTCCAATGAATCTGGAAACTCAACATTGCCTTCTTCTACACCTAAGATGATTCCATTTTCCACCAACAGGGTGCCATGTGGAATAATCCTGTCGGTTAGAATGACCTTTCCATTGGTGATTTTAATTTTTCTTTCCATGTTTATTTCCTACTCCATCTTCTGATTCGGTGACCCAAAACTGCATAAAATACAAGGTAAAGATAGCATGGGAATAGCATCCAATAGGCATGTCTTACATCAACAATGTCTGCAATGTATCCATAAACTAGCGGCATGATGGCATTTCCACACAGCATCATGATCATGATAGAAGCTCCGAGTTTTGTATATTTCCCCAATCCGTCCAATGCCAAGGGCCAAATGCCCGCCCAAACCAATGAATTGGCTAGTCCGAGCAATACCACAAACCAAATAGATATATCCGTTTTGTGTCCGAGGATGGTTACATCTCCCTTCGTATAAATGATTAACAGGGTTAATGTCAAGCCGAGCAGGGTGCATACTCTTAGTGCATTAACCTGACTTATGTATTTGGGGATGGTGACGATGCCAATCAGGTATCCACAAATGGTTGCGGCGAGCGTATAGGAAGGAAATGCCTTTGCTTCCATCAACGTGAGTCCCATTGAATTGGCATATCCTATGATGGTATCAATTGAAACAACCTGCGTACCCACATGAAGAAAAATCGCCAATGCCCCTAATATCAAATGTGGAAATTCGAATATGCTTTTTTTGTTTGCATTTGCGGATGCAATTTCTTCGCTTTCCTTTTCGGTATTGATTTCCGGAAGCGGTGAAAATCTAACCAACAATCCGAGTAGAAAAAGCACCGTACCAACGATCGCATAAGGTACAATTACACGTTGGATTAACTCATCCAATGCGCTGGCTTTTTGCATTTCATTCATCGTAGCGAGTTGCGCAAAAAGGTTGGTGTCTGTGGCCTTTAGCACAACTGCCGCAAAAAGCAGGGGTGCAATTATGCCGGCACCTTTGTTGCAAATTCCCATGATGCTGATGCGTTGGGCTGCACTTTCTTGTGGACCTAAAACCGTGATGTATGGATTGGCAGCGGTTTGTAAAATTGCCAAGCCAGCACCAATGGTGAACAATCCTACTAGAAATATTTCAAACGTGCGCGTCATTGCTGCAGGTATGAAGATGAAAGCTCCGCATGACATCAACAAAAAACCAATCATCATCCCTTTTTTGAACCCCGTTTTTTTCAACAAAAAGGAAGATGGAACAGACATCACAAAATATGAAAT
>CANLED010000098.1 GCA_947489175.1 Chitinophagaceae bacterium
CACGAATTCATGATGAACCGTTCTGCAGGACCAGCCTATGGTTCTATCATTGCAGGTGGAGACAGGGCTAGGACTTTACATTATGTTGCGAACAACCAACAATGCAAAGATGGGGAATTGATATTAATGGATTTTGGGGCTGAATATGGTGGATATTGTGCCGACCTAACCAGGACTGTTCCGGTTAATGGAAAATTCAGCAAAAGACAGAAGGAAGTATACAATGCTTGTTTGCATTTACACGACTATGCAAAAGAATTGTTGGAGCCTGGTATGACGATCGTGAAATATACAGAAATGGTGGGAGAAGAAGCTTCCAAAACATTCCAAAAAATAGGATTGATAAGTAAAGCTGATATCAAAAATGAAACACCCGACAACAGGGCATTCCGTAAATATTTATACCATGGCATTTCTCATCACCTTGGAATGGATGTACACGATCTTGGTACCAAAACAGAACCCATCAAAGCCGGAATGGTTTTCACCGTTGAGCCTGGCATTTACATTGAAGAAGAACAATTTGGTGTGCGCATTGAGAATAATGTTTGGATCACCAAAAACGGAAACGTTGATTTAATGAAAAACATACCAAGGAAGGCCGAAGAAATTGAAAAACTGATGAAATAATTTAAACAAATTAATGAAAGCGCTACTAAACTAAACCTTAAGCCAATATCCTACCGCTCAAAATATTGAACAAAAAAATGAAGCAAATTCCAAACATATTTACCCTTCTGAATCTTTGTATGGGGTGCATTGCAATTGTGCTGATCTTACAAACAGGCGAATCCATTGTAAATATCCAAGGCAATGAATGGAAAATATACATGCCTGAAAAAATCTGGTGGGCTTCCGCATTTTTGGCACTGGCAGCCATCATTGATTTTCTTGATGGATTTGTGGCCCGGCTATTCAAAGCCACTTCAGAAATGGGAAAACAACTAGACTCCCTGGCTGATGTAGTTTCTTTTGGTGTAGCTCCGGGCATGATTCTTTTTCAAATGTTGAGGATATCTTATGCAGCTGAACCTACAGGCCTTGAAACTTCTGTAATTTGGTTGCTTCCAGCCATGCTTTTCCCGATGGCTTCAGCATGGAGGCTAGCTCGATTTAACCTGGATACAACTCACAAAAACCATTTTGAAGGTGTTCCTACCCCAGCAGCTGGCTTATTGATTGCCTCATTTCCGCTGCTATTGTTGTACAATCCATTCAATATTCAAATCATTCTCACTAATAAATGGGTATTGTATGCTGTATGCATCTTAATCCCATGGCTAATGATTTCTACATTGCCACTTCTCAACATGAAATTCAACAATTTCAGTTTTACAGACAACAAACCCAGGTTCATCTTATTGATTTTATCCATTTTATTTATCGCATTTTTAGGGTGGCTATCTATCCCCGCCATCTTCATCACATATATTCTAGTATCTTTGCTCTTCAAAAATCAACTTACATGACCTTCCATATTGCAATCAATGTAATGCCGCTCAAAGAACTTTTAGACCCACAAGGGAAAGCTGTACTTGCTGGACTACATAACCTTGGCATCACAAATGCTGAAGATGTGCGTATCGGCAAAAGAATCACGCTTCAAATTAATGCAGAAACCGAGCAAGATGCGATTAATGTTGCAAATGAAGCTGCACAAAAACTTTTAGCGAATCAAGTAATGGAACAATTTGAAATCAGTGTATTAGGATAATTGGTCATTTCGGTGCAATAAAATAAAACATGCTATACATCATCCCTACGCCTATAGGTAACTTGGCTGACATGACTTTCAGGGCCGTTACTATTTTAAAAGAAGTGGATGTTATTCTGGCTGAAGACACGAGAACTTCAGGCGTATTGCTCAAGCATTACGACATTCAAAAAAGCATGTTCCCTTATCACCAGCACAATGAACATAAAATAACAGAAAGAGTAATTCAAGATTTACTTGCTGGAAAAACAATGGCGTTGCTAACAGACGCAGGTACTCCGGGCATTTCAGATCCGGCCTTCTTCATCGTTAGAGAATGCATCAAAAATGATATAAAGGTTGAATGCCTACCCGGAGCGACGGCTTTCGTTCCTGCATTGGTTAACTCAGGACTTCCCATTAATAGATTTTGCTTTGAAGGTTTTCTTCCTTTAAAAAAAGGCAGACATACTTTGCTGACATCTTTGTCTACTGAAACCAGGACCATGGTTTTTTATGAATCCCCAGTTCGCCTTTTAAAAACGCTCTTGCAATTCATGGAGTATTTTGGAAATGACCGTCCATGCTGCGTTTCAAGAGAATTATCCAAAAAATTTGAAGAGAACAAACACGGCACACTCAAAGAAGTACATGCTCATTTTGCAGCAAAAACAATTAAGGGAGAGATTGTTATTGTAATTGAAGGGAAAACAAAAGAAAAAAATGAACT
The DNA here is from genome assembly GCA_947489175.1 of Chitinophagaceae bacterium. Classification (GTDB taxonomy): domain Bacteria; phylum Bacteroidota; class Bacteroidia; order Chitinophagales; family Chitinophagaceae; genus Pollutibacter. Next base: position 2,424 of record CANLED010000098.1, read on the forward strand.
GCGGGTTGAATCAGATGAAGATTAAAAAATAATTTGCCAGATTTAATCGTCATCTTCAAACAAAATAATTAAGCACATTCATTGCTTGTACTTCATCCAAATAATCATCAAGAATGAAAAAAGATTGTGGTTGGAAATAAAATCATTTATGATTGGTTAAACCAAAAAGGTTGGAAAGCATTTCCTTTCCAAGAGGAAACCTGGAGCTGTATAAACCAAGGTAAAAGCGGATTGGTTAATGCCCCAACAGGCTGTGGTAAAACCAACGCCGTGTTTATCGGAAGTTTGATGAAATTCATCAATGACAATCCAACCAGTTGGAAAACATCTCAAAAAAATGGGATCAGGCTACTTTGGATTACCCCGCTAAGGGCGCTTGCTAAAGACATAGGACGCGCCATGGAAGCCGCTATAGCAGAGATTGGCATACCATGGAAAGTTGGCATCCGAAATGGAGATACGCCTACATCTGAACGACAAAAGCAAAAATTACGACTTCCAGAAATCCTCATCATCACACCAGAAAGCTTACATCTATTGCTTTCAGGAAAAGACCATACCCGATTGTTTCAAAACCTTGAAGTGATTTCAGTAGATGAATGGCACGAATTGCTTGGATCAAAAAGAGGAGTGCAGGTTGAACTTGCCATCAGCAAAATCATCCAGTATAATAAAAAAAACATGCCCTCTGTTTGGGGCATTTCAGCAACCATTGGGAACCTAGAAGAAGCAAAAGATGTATTGCTCTCTCCTATTTTGCTGGCTGAAAATATAAACTCATCAATAGCCAATTCAAATGGAATTATTATCAAAGCCAAACTTGAAAAAGAAATTGAAGTAATCCCAATATTTCCAACAGAGGTTGAGAAATATCCTTGGGCAGGACACCTTGGTATCAAATTGGCACATGAAGTAATACCCATCATTGAAAAGAGTAGGTCCACCTTGATTTTCATCAACACAAGAGGGATGAGTGAAACTTGGTATCAAACTATTTTAAACATAGCACCTGAACTTGCTGGCACTTTGGCGCTGCACCATGGGAGTATTGACAAAGAACTCAGATTTTGGGTTGAAGAAGCTTTGCATGCTGGAAAACTCAAGGCAGTAGTTTGTACAGCAAGCCTAGACCTAGGTGTTGATTTTCGTCCCGTTGAAACCATCATACAAGTTGGTTCTCCAAAAGGTATCGCTAGGTTCATGCAAAGGGCTGGCAGGAGTGGGCATGGGCCGGGAGAAAAAAGCGTTATTTATTTCCTTCCAACACATAGCCTTGAATTGATTGAGGCCTTTGCATTGATTGATGCTCTCCACGAAGATGTGGTTGAATCAAAACCTCCAATGGTTTTATGCTTTGATGTACTAATACAATACCTCTGTACATTAGCGTCTGGCGAAGGTTTCAACGCAAAGGAAGTTTTCAAAGAAATTCAAACAACATTTTGTTATAAAGAAATACTAGAGCAAGAATGGAATGAAATCATGCATTTTATTACCACTGGTGGAAATGCACTTGGACAGTATGATGAATTTCAAAAAGTAACTTTAGAAGATGGCCTATTCAAAATCACCAACAGAAAAACGGTGATGAGGCATCGAATGCACATTGGCACAATCGTTAGCGATGCCATGTTACAAGTAAAATGGATGAGTGGCGGTTTTATTGGGGTCATTGAAGAATGGTTCATTTCTAAATTAAAACCAGGTGATGTTTTTTCGTTAGCAGGTAAAACACTGGAGTTTATTGCGTTGAAAGACATGGCCGTACTTGTAAAAAAAAGCAATTCAAAAAAATCAATTGTTCCCAGTTGGATGGGTGGTCGAATGTCTATGACAGCAAACCTTGGAACCCTGCTGCGAAAAAAAATGGCTGAAGCTGAAAATGAAGAATGCAAAAATCCTTTTCTGATGAAACTTAGTCCACTGCTAGACCTTCAACGCGCACTTTCCTCCATTCCCAAAATAGATGAATTGCTCATCGAACTCATAGAAACCAAAGATGGTTTTCATCTTTTCGTACATACATTCGAGGGCCGGCTTGTTAATGAAGCCATGGCAGCCATACTTGCTTGGAGAATGAGTAGAAAAATTGGCATCAGCTTTTCAATTGCTATGAATGATTACAGCTTTGAACTGCTCAGCGACCAACCTATCCCTCTCAATGAAGAAAATGTATATGAATTATTTTCTGCTGATTCACTCTCAGAAACCATACAGAAAAGTGTTAACGCAACAGAAATGGCCAAAAGAAAATTCAGGGATATTGCGGTGATTGGCGGACTGATTTTTCAAGGTATGCCCAACGAACAAAAAAAAGCAAAACACTTACAATCTTCTGCTTCTTTGCTTTTCAATGTTTTTATGGAGTATGATCAGCACAACATCCTTTTGAAACAGGCCTTTAATGAGGTAATGACATTCCAGATGGAGGAGGAAAGGCTACACAGCATGTTAGAAAGAATTTCAAGGTCTAAAATAATCATCAACAGGCCTAAGAGTCTTACTCCGTTTAGCTTTCCTGTAAAAGTTGATTCCATACGCGAAAGTATTTCATCAGAAAAAATTGAAGAAAGAATCAAGAAAATGCTAAAGTCAGGAAATTAATTTCACCTGAAAAAAACTGACAACCTAAGATAAATTACCATTCAACGGAATTACACTTTGTTCAGCTCCAATAATCGCAAATACTTTTTCGCCTCGCTTACTATCAACGATAAAAAGTCCAGTAAACTTACTGAAAGCAGGCATAACACAATAATCTTTTGCAAAATAAAAGCAAGGCATAGTAATAACTTGCTTGCCCCTCCCAGAAATTTGTACGCCCGGATGTAAGTGCCCGGTAAAATAATATTGTCCAAGTTTTTTTTCTGAAGGTAGCTCATGAGCAAAGGTAAATGGGCCAACTGAAAACTCTTTTTCACATACAACTAAACCTAGTTTTTCATAAGCAGTATTGGTCAATATTTCATGATTACCCCTTATTAAAATCACTTCTTGTGCGGAAAAATTTTTCATCCAAACAGCAAAAGCCATGTGCTCCAAATTCTCAACACTGTGAAATAAATCACCAGTAATCAATATTTTACTGGGGTTAAAGAATGTGATTTCTTGCAGCAACCTATTTAAATCGGCTTGAAAAACTTGTTGCGGAATTGGAATCCCCGCTTTTCTAAAGTGAGAAGATTTACCTACATGAAGGTCAGTCAAAATCAGTATGCTTTCTTCTTCCCAGAAAATACAACGTTCTGAACTTAGTAAAATATGTTGATTGCTAATGGTCTGTCTTAATGGAGACAATATTAAAAATTTATGAGTGCTATCCTGATTCTGGAAGCTAGATTGAAAAATATTTACTTTCTTTCAGATTCAAATAATGATTCTGCCATCAAAATTGATTCAGGTTTTCCAACATCAATTATTTTATCTCCTGTGTGATTATATCCATGAATTGGATATTCAGCAGCAATCTTTAAATAAACATCCATAATAGAAAAAACTCCACTCGATGGCATTAAGTTAAAAATAGCAGGATCTATGATGTGTATTCCAGAAAATGAAAATGGGATATAGTTCTTTACTTCTTCACGACACCACTTAAATTCATTTGTTTTTTGATTTCTCCAACCAACCAAAATCATTTCTTGATTAAAAAGCAACTGTCTTGAACTTTCTCTTTGCGTTACTGCTAAAGTAGCCAATGGCAAATGATGTTGGTGAAAATCAAACATGCCATTTAGATCCAAATCAGTTAGCATATCTACATTCATGACAACGAAAGGGTTGTTACTCCCTATAAAATATTTCGCAGCAAATGCAAGTCCACCACCTGTTTCAAAAGGGCCATCAACTTCGTGAGATACGACAATTTGCAGATCATTAGCCGTATAATTTTTTAAAAAATCATGAATTTGATCTGCAAAATGAAAAACATTGATCACAATTTCTTTGATGCCAAAGTTTTTAAGATAGGCTAGGTTTCTTTCAAGCAAAGATTTGTCATTAACCATTGCCAATGCCTTGGGATGCTTATCTGTAAAGGGTTTCAAACGAGATCCAAAACCTGCGGCAAAAACCATGGCTTTACAATCTTCGATTTTAGCAGCATTATTCATTTCAATTAAAATTTATTAATACGGCAAATTAACCCATCCCTTTGTTTCTTGTTCAACATGCAGAACAACAGTTTTCACTTTATATTTTTCTTCAAGATATGCAGCAAGTCTATCGGCCGCATATACACTTCGATGTTGTCCACCCGTGCAACCAAAGCTGACGGTAAGTCCTTCAAAATCTCTTTTAATATAATCTTCAACAGAAATATCTACGATGCCAAAAACATGCTGTAAAAATGTTGGCATGGATGTTTTATGTAATAAATATTCTTTGACATCCTTATCACGACCTGTTTGGATTTTATATTCCTCTATACGACCAGGATTTAATATTCCCCTACAATCAAAAATATAACCACCGCCATTGCCAAATTTATCTTGCGGAATTCCTTTTTTAAACGAAAAGCTATTGATGTGAACCATTAACTTGGATTCATTGCTTGCAATGACAGGTTCAAACTTTTTCATAATATCGTCGGCAACGACTGAATTCAACAATTTCTGCAGTGCGGGCAACCGTATAGGAAGTTTTTTATTTGCGAGGAACCACTTAAGATTTTTCAAGGCATAAGGAATACTGGCAATAAAATGTGGCTT
>CANLED010000099.1 GCA_947489175.1 Chitinophagaceae bacterium
CTCACCCTCGTCTGAAACCCCTGACTATCTTCCGGCCCTAAAGTTATCAACCCCATTTTATTATTAAAAGAATCTGGTGGTGAACTGAGGTTTTCTATGGCAATGCTTTTTCTGTGAAGGGGTGTATAAACCTGCAAATACGGGTATGCGCGGTCTGGGTAGATGTACAATTCAACACCAACAGATTCATCAGATAAAGTGCAATGGGGCATGGGTTCATCCATGTCTAACACAAATGAGTTGTCTAAGAACTGGTCTTTTAAAGGAGCTCCCTTAAACCATTTTTTATTTTTGATAATCTTGCCTGTTGGAAGCAAGGCTTCGTTAAACTCAACCTGCTTTTTAGCATTGATCTGAAGTGTAGCTGTATCAATGGTTTCGCCTAGTTTGAAATAGGGATGCCATCCGTCTGACATCGGTATATTCCTGCCGCTTCTGTTGTGGACTGTGGTGATGATGGTGAGTCTGTTTGCACCTTCCAGTCGGTATCTGATGTTCATGTCGAATGCAAAAGGATACCCTGGATCAGTGCCTTTATATCGGTAAAGGAATTTGCACTCAGCCATAAATGCGGATGCTTCCGCTATCATTATCTCGTGGGGTACGTCATATAAAATACCGTGGATTGCATGTCCGTTTAAAATGAATTTCTCAGTTTTGTATTGCTGTCCTTCCCACGTATATGTTGAGTTGTTGAGCCTGCAGACGAACGGCGATAGCTTTGCTCCCTTGAAACCATTGGTGACATTGGTTTTCCAATCTGCAGCATCAACGAAACCATCAATGATGTTGATTGTTTTTCCATTGATATCAACTTCGAATTTATTTAAAATCCCACCTGCTGAGGGTATGATGGTCGCTTTAGCGCCTGTGGCCTCGTCACGCAAAATAATCTCCTCCCACCCATTCTGTTGGATGCGGTCGCAATAAAATGTGAGCACTGATTGTTTTACTTCTTGTTCCATCTACCAGCCAAGGATATATGCAAAAATAAGTGGCACTACTATGGTAGCATCGCTTTCCACAATGTATTTTGGGGTATTAATATCTAGCTTTCCCCAAGTAATTTTTTCATTGGGAACAGCTCCTGAATATGATCCGTATGAAGTGGTTGAGTCGCTCACCTGACAGAAATAACTCCAAAAAGGAACATCATGCCATTCAAGATCTTGGTACATCATTGGTACTACACAAATAGGGAAATCACCTGCAATACCACCACCTATTTGGAAGAAACCAACGCCTTTTCCGCCGCTATTCTTTCTGTACCAGTCCGCCAACCAAACCATGTATTCGATACCACTTTTCATGGTGGTTGCTTTCATTTCATTTTTGATGATATATGATGCAAAAATATTTCCCATGGTGCTGTCTTCCCAACCGCCAACGATAATGGGCAGGTTGCGCTCAGCTGCTGCTATCATCCAACTATCTTTGGTATCAATCTCATAATCATCTTTCATGACACCGCTGTTTAGCAGGGTGTACATGTATTCGTGTGGGAAATAACGTTCACCCTTTTCGTCTGCGTCTTTCCAAAGTTTAACGATGTGTTTTTGGATTCTTCTGAATGCTTCTTCCTCTGGAATACAGGTGTCTGTTACCCTGTTCAATCCTTGCTCGAGCAATTCCCATTCTTGTTGAGGGGTAAGGTCGCGGTAGTTAGGAACCCTTTTGTAGTGGCTATGAGCAACCAGGTTCATGATATCTTCTTCAAGGTTTGCGCCTGTACAAGAGATGATGTCTATTTTACCCTGGCGAATCATTTCAGCAAGGGATATGCCAAGTTCTGCAGTACTCATGGCACCGGCAAGGGTAACCATCATTTTTCCACCTTCTGTGAGGTGAAGTTCGTATCCTTTAGCTGCATCAACAAGTGCAGCGGCATTAAAATGACGGTAATGGTGCTGGATGAATTGAGAAACTGGGCCTTTTGACATGGTTGAATGTTTAGGGTGCAAAAGTATGAAAAAAAGGTATCAATACAGCCAAGGGACGAGGGACAGGGGACGAGGGACAAGGAAGCAGCCCTGTCATCTTGAGCGAAGCGAAATAACTCCCTGTCATCCTGAATGTTTTATAGGGGGACCCTAAAAAAGGGGTTATGACGTTTAGTAAATAATTTCCCCTCACCTTCTCTCGAAGAGGAAGGGAGGTCCTCTTTTTCCATTCCGAGCAACGCGAGGAAACTCCTGTCATCCTAAGCATTATGTTAATTTGTTAGCCTCTTCACTTTTTTTAATGGTGGCTTCGACAACTTCGGCAAGCTCAGTTACCGCATAAGCCACCGCCATGCTTTTTCGCAATGTGAAATAAGGCATTTAACTTTTTTTAGGCTAAATAGACTAGGTTTTTTTGTCAATTAATCTGGAATGAACTCTTGTCAAGTTGCAAAGAAGCATGACGGTGGCTGAGCCTGTCGAAGCCACCGTATTATAAAGGGATGCTGTCACCCCAATAATTCTTCACAATTTGAAATACGGAAATTGGTTAAATTTTCCCTCACTTCCCCTCTCGGGAGACGGGGATGGGAAGAAAAACTCAATAGCCTAGGGTTTAAACCCCAGGCTATTGATAAATACATTATATATTGATTTTCAATGAATTACAAAGTAAGAAAGTGTTTTTTGTAACAAGATATTTTTAATCTTGTTTTTACACGGAAATCAATTGTCACAGTTATTAAACTTTAAACCATCAACAGATAGCTCACCTGTGTGCCACAAACACAGGTATCTTGTGTTGTTGAATAATTTCTGAAAGGAAACTTTTTTTGAAAAGATTGGAGAGTTCGCTTCGTCCGAAGGCGCCCGCTACTAGCATGGTTTCACTTTTTTCGTTGATGCTTTTCAGGAATGACCGTTCAGATACAGATGAGATTACCTCCAATGTGAGGTTGGAAAAGTGTTTGGCGGCAAGTTCTTCTATCAGTTCTTGATAGGGCAGTGGTTCGTCATCATCTTCAATCGTTATCAATGTAGTTTCCCAATGGTAAAAATGGGGGAATAAGTAAGTGAATTGCTTTATCGCAAATACTGAATCAGGTTTGCCATCGTAAGCGAGCACCACTTTATTTGGCAGAACATAGTCTTCTGGTACCAACAATATCGGGCATTCTGTTTGTCTGAGGATTTTTTTCAGGTAATCGTTTGGTTGTTCCTTTCCTATATTCTCGTAAAATAATTCGCCACTTAAAATGAGCAGATCCGCAAACCTTGTCTCAGTTTGAAGTTCCTGCAATGCAAACATATCAGTGTCGCGGTGGCTCCTGAATTCCAACCCTGCATGTAGGCACCTGTTTTCAAAGTATCGCATGTTTCGGATGATTAAATTTTCTTCCGTTTCCAATGGCGACAAGGTTACTTGTGTTTCACCTGACATACCACTATAGCCTACGATGTCTCTGTAATCAATGGCTTGTAAAAAAACACCCGTAACAAGAACCTGTTCGTATTCATTTAGGAATGTAGCCATACGGAATGCGCCTTCAGAGAAATGATTGCCATCTAAAACGAGCAGAATTTTTTTCATGGTATGTTTTTTTTAGAATATAAGTTGAGAAGCTTGTAAACTTAAGAGGTTAGCGCGGAGCTCAATGAGCATTTTATTTTCTTTGTTATTTACATGATAATAGGCATCTGAAAGGTGCTCTGCTAGCTTTAAACACAAGCCTAATTCATATTCATTAAGTTCATTTCGGTACTCGTGGGTAAATTCCAAAAAATTTTCAAAAGCTTCTTCTTCTTTGAGCGACATTGCCTCCGACGTTTCAAACGAAAATTGGGTAATCCAAGCATTATTTGTGCCGTATTGATCCGTATCCTTTTCTTTTTGAAGCAATCTCTCACTGATTAAATTCGAGATTGTTTGTTTTTCTTTCTTTGATATAGAATCATCTGCTATGGCTACTGCATAAAGTAACTTACCCAGGGCTGTATAAAAAAGTTCAGTGCTCATCGTAGTATATTTATGCAAAAAAAAGGGTGATAGGGAGATAAAAAAGTGACCGCAGTCATGAGTTTTTATAATTTTAATCAATCTAAATCAACTCTGCTGAACTTTCAGCTTTATAACGTGTTTATAATTGAAGGATTAATTTAACTTTACACTATATGATTCCTGTTTTATATTTTTTAGTAATTGTAGGTGTTTTTCTATTGATGGAGGGCATATCATGGTGTACCCATAGATGGGTTATGCATGGTTTTCTTTGGTATCTCCATAAAGATCACCACCAAGTTGAGCCAGGCTTTTTTGAAAAAAATGATGCTTTTTTCATCATATTTGCAGTCCCTAGCTTTTTATCCATCATGTATGGTTCTACTGCGCATATTTGGTGGCTCCAAGCAATCGGATTTGGCATCATGGCGTATGGAGTTGCCTATTTTATTGTACATGATGTGATAATCCATCAACGTTTTAAGTGGTTTTCAAGAAGCAAAAACACTTACATCCGTGCAATTAGGTGGGCCCACAAAATGCACCACAAACACCTTCACAAACACCAAGGAGAAAGCTTTGGCATGCTATATGTTCATAAAAAATATTGGGAAAAAGTGAGAAGGGATAAGCAACTTATGGCCGCTAAAAAAGTTGAATATGCACCGGAATGAATGAAAAATGAAGAATGAAAAATGAAGAATAGAACAGCCGTGTAGGGTACAATTTTTCATTCTTCACTCTTCATTGATCATTTTTCATTCTTAATTTTTCATTCTTCATTCTATTTCATTCCTCATTTATTAGCTCTTCAAAAAAATACGATTATATTGTCACTGGAGGTGGTTGCGCAGGCCTGAGTTTCATCATGCAGCTGCTGCAATGTGATGGACTGAAGGATAAAAGAATTTTGCTGATTGAGCAGGATGCTAAAACATTAAATGACAGAACTTGGTGCTTTTGGGAAAAAGATGCAGGTCTTTTTGAGCAGGTTGTTTACAAGCGATGGAACAAGGCATGGTTTCACGCTGATGACTATTCATCCTTGAAGCAGCTTTCCCCTTATCAATACAAAATGATCAGGGGGATTGATTTTTACACCCATTGTTATGATGTTATTAGGAAGTCAGGCAGGGTTGAAGTTGTAAATCAGCAAGTTATTTCATTGGAAAACATCTCGAATGGCGTAATCGTTAAAACCAATGAACGTATTTATCAGGGTGAATTTGTTTTTAACAGCATACTTTTCGAAAAACCCCAAATCAAAGAGGGACAGTTTTACCTGCTCCAGCATTTCAAGGGTTGGGTTATTGAAACTTCAATCCCAGCCTTCAAACCAGACGAAGCTACTTTGATGGATTTTCGTGTCGATCAACAAGAGGGTACTACGTTTGTTTATGTAATGCCACTCTCTGAAACCATTGCTTTGGTTGAATTTACGCTGTTTACGCCATCACTGCTAGAAGATGCACAATACGATATTGCCCTGAAAGATTATATAGCAAGTAAGTTGGGGATTGCTGATTATACCGTAACTGAAAGTGAGTTTGGGGTAATTCCGATGACAGATCATGATTTCCCGACTAATGACGGGCGGATTGTTTACTTGGGAACAGCGGGGGGACAAACCAAGCCTTCAAGTGGATACACATTCAAATTCATACAAAAACATGCTGCATCACTGGTAAAACAACTTGAAAAAGAAGGCAATCCTTTTGTAAAAGTAAGCCTTCTTAAAAAGCGTTTTTCATGGTACGATCGTGTTCTACTTCATATTTTATTTTATCGAAAAGTAGAAGGATCACGTGTTTTTTACCTTCTTTTCAAGAGAAACAAAATAAGCCGTTTGTTTGCATTTCTAGACAACGAATCTTCAATCAATCAGGAATTGATATTGTTGAATACATTGCCACAGTGGCCATTTATGAAGGCAGGACTAAAGGAGATGGTTAAGTGAACACGAATTTAGGAAAGTGCCTAGATTTTCAGGGTTAGCTTAAACACCCCACCTTCCCCCTCTTCAGAAAATCCACCGGTTACAATTAGTGTATTATCGTCAAGAAAATAGACATTGCTTGATAGTTTCATTTCTACATCATGGGTTGAAATTAGTTTTCCATCAGAATCTACAATATGCACTGAACCCATTCCATAATGAGCAACTGCCATCAAACCTTTTTTGTTTATTGCTATACCATCCGGGAGGTTATCAACTAAATTCCCTGACTTATTCAATGGTAGGTCAATAAAGACTTCATACTTCATTTGTGAACTGATGCCTTGTTCCAAATCAATGCTGATAATTCTATTTTTGAAGCTCTCCGCTACGAAAAGCTTTTTTCCATCATTAGACAATGCAATTCCATTGGGGAAATCCAAGCTTGTTGCAATGGCATGTTCCACACCATTTGAACTAATATAGAAAACTACTCCATCGTATCTAATGGAATCTGTAAAAAATAAATTCCCATGTTCATCCATCAATAAATCGTTTGGGGAATTGACTTTAATATTTGCACATGTTTGGTGCGATTCATCCCTTATGAAAATTCCTTCTGGTGAAAACCTTACAACTTTGCTCAATTTACCATCACATATTAAATGATCTCCATTAGATAAAATAATTTGGCCATTGGGGTAAGCAGATTTTGCCCAGGTAGTTACTTCTCTATTATTATCTAATTTCATAATAGAACCAGCAGCCAATATGGTGAAATAAATATTCCCTTCAATATCAATTGCAGGCCCTTCGGTATAAGCTTCTACAGTGGCCAATTGTGTTAGCATGTTGTTTTTTTTCATCATAAAATTTATAAAACTTTAAAAGGGAACAAAGAGAATTTTCTTTTTTATATAGATTTAGTCATGACTGCTTCCATTACTTCGGGTCTATTCATTTGAAGTGTCTTCTTACAACCAATGTTGCATGATGCAATAGGTGTAGATCTATATTGGTGAATCAATTGATCCCCAGATACCTATCTACATTTTTAAAACTATCAACGTTAATTGCATCTTACACAAAAGTATTTGACTCATGAACTATTCTTAATAAAGCAACCCTCATAATTTTTATAGATATCTTTTTAGATGAATGGCTAATGCATCATCCAGCCACCATCTGCATTGATCGATTGCCCTGTAATTAAATCACTCTCCACTGAAGCTAAAAATAAAAATATACCCTCA
>CANLED010000100.1 GCA_947489175.1 Chitinophagaceae bacterium
CTTTTATCACACCGTTGTTGATGAAACTATTGGCAGGTGCATTGATAGAAATCAATGTGCTGAGTATGATGTGGGACATTTCAAAAATGATCATCATACCAATTGGTGTGGGTTTGTTGTTTAATAAATTATTTGCGGGAAAGTCGCGTTGGCTTGAAACGGCCATGCCCATCGTTTCCATGGTAGGCATTCTGATGATTATTGTTGTGATAACAGCAGCAGGTAGGGATAGTCTCCTCAACATTGGTCCATTGTTAATTTTGATTGTATTGATCCATAATTTATTTGGGTACTTTCTGGGATATTATGCAGCACGCATGTTTAAAATGAGTGAACGCGATGCGAGAACAGTGGCTATTGAAGTCGGGATGCAAAACGGCGGATTGGCATCGGGTATAGCCAAGGAAATGGGGAAAATTGCCACGGTGGGACTAGCAGCAGCTGTTTTTGGTCCAATCATGAACATCACTGGTTCAACCTTGGCATCTTATTGGCATAAGAAAACGCCCAAGGGGTTTGTTGCGGAGGAAGGGGTTGTAGTTGTTTCTCATTAGTTTAAGGTTTTTTGTTTAAAGTTGAAAGCCAACATCTCAAGAGGAAGTTGAGGATCACCTTTTTTTAATGTTGAAACCATTTCCCCTCAACTTCTCTCGAAGAGGAAGTTGAGGATTTCTTTATTCATCAACCTTGTTGTATTTTAAAAAATACCCGTATCTTTTAACCTCAATTATTCAAGTTTTATGATATCATTCATCCTCGTTTCATTGCATGCTATTTTCAATCTTGCGGTTGCTGATACAACTCATTATCAGCTTGTAGTTGGCTCCTATACCTCCCGTGGAAATCCCGGAATTGAAGTGCATGATGTCAACAGCATCACAGGAAAAACGGCTCTTCTTTACAAGTTGAAAAATGCAAATGCCTCCTACCAAACTTTTTCTGCCGATTATTCATACATGTTTTCGGTGGCTGAAGAGGGCAAAGGCAAAGCAAGTGTAAGTGCTTATCATTTAAACAATTCAGGTCAATACGAGCTTACCAATTCAACACCCAATGTTGGTGAAGGTCCATGCTTTGTGTTGTATAGAGAGTCGTCTCAGACAATCTATGCCGCTAATTACAGCGGCGGTAGCTTAAGTGTTTTTAAGACGAATAAAGGAAGTTTGTTGCCCATCGTTCAGCACATCAAATACACTGGATCTAGTATCGATAAGGACCGCCAGACCTCATCACATGCGCACAATGTTGTGTTGTCGCCTGACCAAAATTATTTGTATGTAACAGACCTTGGCGCGGATAAAATACACCAGCATAAAATTTATGCTGATGGTACGGTTGATGAAAAATACAATTCAATTTCCATCGATGCTGGGAATGGTCCTCGTCACATGGTATTTAATAAAAACGGCAGCATTGCCTATCTGATTTCAGAGATGAAAGGAGTTGTTGATGTTTTTCGCGTTACGAACAATCAATTTGAAAAAGCTCAAACCATTGTTGCAGATACCAGCAGCAGTCCGTTGTCAAGAGGCAGCGCCGATATCCATATTTCTCCCAATGCAAAGTGGTTGTTGACTTCCAACAGAATTACCAGCAATGAGCTGACTGTTTTTGAGATTCTTCCAAATGGTTTGTTGAAAAAAGCGGGACATCAAGGGGTGGCTAAAAAGCCTAGAAATTTCAGTTTTGATCCAACAGGAAAGTTTGTTTTTGTTGCCAGTCAAGACGATCACAAGGTGCAGGTTTTTTCGTTTGATGATGCAACTGGAAAACTCTTGGATACCCAACAAGACATGCTAATCGATAATCCTGTATGTTTGAATTTCTTGAAGATGGATGTTGAGGTTGATCCTGAAGCACAAATTAAGTCGCGGAACATCACCCTCATTCCGCCAACATTGCCGATTGCCAATTACGTTAAATATGTGCAAGTTGGAAACCTGATTTATTTATCAGGTCATGGTCCTGAAAAGCCCGGTGGTGGTCAGGTCTTAGGTAAAGTTGGTAAGGATTTGACAGTAGAAGAAGGCCAGGCCGCTGCAAGGCTTGTTGGCATTTCACTTTTGTCAACCTTGAAAGGTTATCTTGGTGATCTCAACAAAGTGAAACGTGTGGTGAAAGTACTTGGACTTGTTAATTGCACTTCAGAATTTACCCAGCAACCACTTGTTATGAATGGTTTTTCAAACCTCATGGTTGATGTTTTTGGAAACCGTGGAAAGCACGCCAGGTCTGCCGTTGGAACAAATTCACTTCCAAACAACATGGCGGTGGAAATAGAAATGATTGTAGAATTGAAATAAAAAAATAGTGCAGTCACGATTATCATGACCTCACTATTTTTTTCTTTTGTTCAATTAAGTACTAGAAAACGATTTTATATTTTTATCATTTCAACTTATTGTATTCGCTTTCAACTTCCTTCATCTTTGTCTTTAATGAATTGAAAACAGCTTGGTGTTGTGTTGTTGGTGGAAAATCTGCACCATTGGTCATGCTTTCTTTCCCGATGGCCAACATCCTTTCTAATATTTGTGCAGGATTCCTGAAAATATCCATCCTTGATCCAGTTAAATGAACATCAAATAGTTGTTTTTCCAAGTCAAGTATTTTTTTCTCCATCGCCAAACTAGCTGTTGTAGCTTCTTTGAGCAACTGAGACCTTTTTACTTCCATTTTTTCGATGATGACTAAACATTGCTTGATGTTTTTATAAAGCTCCTTCCCGTATTGATATTGAGCAAGAATATCAGCCTGTTTTGATTTTGCATTGGGATCAATTAAAACCTGCAACATGCTTTTTTGTGTAACATCTCCTGCTTTCAATACCACCGTATAGGTTCCTGGTGGCACCCTTGGAGATTCCAATCCTGGCACAATATCCAGGTCATAAATAAACATGTTTCTGTTGCCATTGGAATCCAATTTCACAAAGGTTTTATTGTCTGGAATCGTCTTTAATCTGGGCAATTCAATTTCATCATGTGCTAGATTCCACCAAACCCTGTTGATCCCTTTTTCATTGCTTCCTTTGATGTGTTGTATGGTGTCACCAAGGTTGTTCAAAACAAAAATATGCACAGCGTCTTTAACTGAATCTGGTAAGAAATAGTTGATGCTTGCTCCATAAGGCGGATTGCTTCCTGTTGACATCGTATACTCAGCATGAATTCCTGTTTTCATGTTGAACCGATAGGCATTTCTGATAGGGTATAGCATGATTTTGTTTTTCGATGCATCCCTTGCCCAGCTTCGTATTGGAGTGAT
The DNA here is from genome assembly GCA_947489175.1 of Chitinophagaceae bacterium. Classification (GTDB taxonomy): domain Bacteria; phylum Bacteroidota; class Bacteroidia; order Chitinophagales; family Chitinophagaceae; genus Pollutibacter. Next base: position 3,268 of record CANLED010000100.1, read on the forward strand.
ATCATCCATTATGTAAAATCCCCTGCCGTACGTTGCAATGGCCAAATCCTTGAAGTTTTTTTGAATAGCCAAGTAGTACACCGGTGCTGGTGGTAAATTGTTTTTAATCTGCATCCATGTGTCGCCGTCATTTGGACTCACATACAATCCGTTGTCAGTTCCTGCAAATAACAATCCTTTTTGTCCTGGATCTTCTTTAATGCAATGCACAAATGAACTGTTGCCAGCAGGAATGTTTTTACCAATTTCTTTCCATGTTTTTCCAAAGTCAGTTGTCTTGAAAACATAGGGTTTGAAATCTCCCAATTGTTGATACACAATGCTAACATAAGCCGTTGCCGCATCAAAATTGGATGCGTCTATGCTGCGTATGGTTCCCCATGGCGCTATGTTTTTTATGTTTGAAGTTACGTTGGTCCATGTTGCACCATCATTCGTTGTAACATTGATTTGTCCATCATTGCTTCCTGTCCACAACACTCCTTTTTTTAACGGAGATTCAGCAATCGCAAACAATGTGCACCCATCAAAAGTCATGAGGTTGTCTGAATTCATCCCTCCTGAATTTTGCTGATGAGATTTTGTATTGGTGGTCAGGTCTTTGCTGATAAGCTTCCAGCTCATCCCGGCGTTGGTTGTTTTGTGTACAAACTGACTGCCTACATAAACAGCTCCTTTTTCATGTTTTGAAACGACCATCGGGAAATTCCAATGCCAGCGAAATTTCATGTCTGCCGGTGCCCAGCCGTAGCCAGCTTCTGGCCATACACGTACGTCGTGTGACAATCCGGTTCTTAGGTCGGTTACATCAAGTCCACCATCGTAACAACCAGACCAAATGATGTTGTTGTCGAAAGGATCTGGTTGGGCAAATCCGCTTTCGCATCCTCCAACACCTTCCCACAATCCCAACGGAATGGATCCTTGCATGCTGATGCCTGCTGTTCTGTATGAATAACCATCTTGCCTATTTCCCATCACATGATAAGGGACCATGTCATCCACAGCAACATGATACATTTGAGCAATGGGTAGGTTGATGTTTTGCCATGATTTTCCTCCTGTTGATGTCATGTTCATGCAACCATCGTGTGCAACCATGATGCGGTTTGCATTTTTTGGATCAAACCAAATATCGTGGTTGTCGCCCCCAGGATTGTAGTTTCCATTGCCGTTAAAGGTTTTGCCGCCATCCAATGATTCCATGATTGTGACGCAAATGGTGTACAATTTATTTTCATCTTGAGATGAAACGCGCACTCTTGTATAATATGGGGCACGTTGTGCCATGGAATTGCTTTCATGCATCAACTTCCAACTTTCGCCAGCGTCAGTTGATTTATACAGCCCAGGTGCTTTGTCTTCCACCAACGCATAAATTGTTGATGGATTGCTCTGTGCTATATCAATTGATGTTTTTCCTACGGGATGATTTTCACCGCCAGGTAAGCCGTTTTTCATTTGCTTCCAGCTTTTTCCTCCATCAACCGTTTTGTAGAATCCGCTGCCAGGACCGCCGCTGTTGAGGTTCCAGGTTTTTATATTGATCTGCCACATGGCTGCAACAAGGTTTTTTGGGTCTTTTGGATTGATGGAAAGATCGCTGCACCCTGTATTTTCATCAACAAAAAGAATCCTGTTCCATGACTTCCCACCGTCAATTGTCTTATACACCCCACGATCTTGTTGAGGCCCATGGGCATGTCCCAACGCAGCTACGTAAACAGTATTGGTATCTGAAGGGTCAACAATGACCTTGCTGATGCGCACCGTTTCTTTCAATCCCATGTTCTTCCAAGTCTTTCCGCCGTCAATGGATTTATAGACGCCGTTTCCATTTGCATGAGCCGGTCGAATAAGAAATGTCTCACCTGTGCCAGCCCAAACATGGTTGTGGTTTCCATCAGCAATGGCAAGTGCCCCAATGGAAGAGTTGTCCATTTCATCAAAAATTGGTCTCCAACGAATCCCCCCATCTGATGTTTTGAAAATACCTCCAGAAGCAGCTCCAACGTATGATACAAGTGGATTTCCAGGTTCGCCAACCACCGCAATGGCACGGTTTCCATCTGGACCAATAAACCGAAACGGAATCTTTTCAAGTGGATTGGCGTTTTTGTTTTGTGCGAAGGATGATATACATGTCAAAACAAAAATGAATAGCAGATTTTTCTTGAGCATGGTCGAAGAATTTTGAATTTATGAAATAGCTCAATGAATTTAAGGAAATGAGGTGAAAAGTAGCAGAAGAATTTTGAAAATTAATCGAGGATATGATGGATTAAGAGGGTTAAACAAAAAAGAACCTTTAGCTGTTTTTTAATCAATTTTTATTGCAAATAATAAACCAACAGCATAAAATGGTTAGCCGAAATTTAAATCTGTTTTAATCTATTTTCTCTGATATTACTTTTTTTTCGAACATTTTCTAATTTTGTAAGTTCAAGTAATAAGTGCAACACATGGTATATTACCCCTTCGGGGAGTAGTGAAGCGTAGCGAAACGGATCCCCGAAGGGGTGGAGCCGATAATCTACCTTTGCATTACCACATGAAAAAAATATATCATCAGCTCACACGTGAACAAAGGTACAAGTTAGAATCTTATTTAGAAGCAGGAAAAAATCAATCTCAGATTTCATTATTGCTGGGTTTTCACAGAAGTACTATTAGCAGAGAAATAGCAAGGAATGTCGCTAAAAGAGGTATTGGTGCAAAAGTTTATAGTGCAGACAAAGCGCAAACCAAAACAGACAAAAGACATCATCTAAAGCAAAAGCAAACAAAGTTTTCTTTGCCTTTAAAAGAACAGATGCTCGATTGGATGAATATAAAAAGATACAGTCCAGAACTTGTGGCAAAGCAATGGGAAATGGATGGTATTGAAGGAGTCAGTCATGAGTGTATTTATGATTTTATTTGGACTTGTAAGCATAGTCAAAAGCGAATTAATAAAAGATTCAAAGAAGCTTACAAGTTCCTGAAACATGGTAAAAGAAGGCGAAAACGCGGTAATTATAAAGAGTCCAGGGGTTTAATACCCAACAGGGTTTCCATAGAAAAAAGACCTGCTATCGTTCAAAAGAAAGGACGTTTCGGTGATATTGAAGTTGATTTAATAATGGGGAAAAAACATAAATCTGCTTTGTTGGTTACTTTAGATAGGGCTACTTTGTTGACTACAATTGATAAATTAAATGGAAAAAACTCCGATATTATTACTCAAAAAATAATTGATAGATTGAAAAAATTTCCCACTATCAAAACGATGACTTTTGATAATGATCAAGCTTTTAGTCAACATGAAAAAATCGCAAAAGAGCTCAAAATAAAAACATATTTTACCAGACCTTATACATCCCAAGATAAAGGAACTATTGAAAATAGAAATGGCGTTATAAGGTTGTTCTTCCCAAAAAAAACTGACTTTAATCTCGTCGATGAAATTGAAGTAAAAAGGGTTGAAAACGAAATCAATAATAGGCCCATAAGAAAATTTGGTTATCTATCAGCTAATGAAGTATTTTTACGAAAGAAGGTAAGTGTTGCACTTATCACTTGAACACAGCTTTTTATGATTGAAATCATATTAAAATAATTTTTCATTTCAAACATATTCGAAATAAGACATTCTATTAAATACCAACAAAACATAAAATTATTTAATTAAATACTACTAGTTTTTTATTAATTTCAGGATCTAATCTCCTAAAAATATGAACAACAACCAATTCGATCTAGATTCTATTGAATTAATGTACAATTCTGGCCTGCATGCTGTAGTTGAAAATATTTTTAAACTCATTCGGCTAGAGATAAAAAAAGGAAACACTATAAAAATTTTTAGAAAATCTTCTGA
>CANLED010000101.1 GCA_947489175.1 Chitinophagaceae bacterium
GTCACCTTCGGCGACTCGCCAGAGTCCACCCCTCCTGTCCAGGAGGGGAGTCTTGTATTTGTTACTCAAGCCACACTTTTGTTTCTACTCCCAAAAACGTCATTCCCTTTTTTTTAGGGTCGCCCTATAAATCATTCAGGATGACAGTATTTTTTCCCCTCACCTTCTCTCGAAGAGGAAGGTGAGGTCCTCTTTTGTCATTCCGAGCAACGCGAGGAAACACCTGTCATCCAAAGCGCTATATAAATGGAGCAGGCTCTTCACTTTTTTTAATGGTGGCTGCGGTAACTGAGCCTGCCGAAGTTGTCGAAGCCACCGAATTATAAAGGGATGCTATCACCTCCATGATTCTTCACAATTTGAAATAAGGCAATTGGTTATATTTTTCCTCCCCGTCCCCTTTGGGAGACAGGAATGGGAAATGGTTTAGCCGACACAAAAAAACACCGTTCTTTTTTAGAGAACGGTGTTTTTTATATGAGCTGACATCAACCACAAACGGCTGTTTCTTTAAACTTTAAACATCAAACTTTAAACTTTCTTCACTTGCCTCACATTCGTATTCCCTCCACCATCTAACGTCATGTCATGCGGCTTATTGGTTTTCCAAGCACCCCTGGTGAAGTCTGGTACATCAACGGAACTCGATCTTTTCTTTAAAGAAGCTTCGCTCAATGGACCTACAACACTCCATGCAGCTGCATCATAAACATCTTGGTCTAGTGGCAAGCCATTGCGAAGACAATCAATTAATCTCCAGTCCATGATGAAGTCCATTCCTCCATGTCCGCCAACATTCTTAGCGATTTCGCCAATATGCTTCACAATTGGAAGTGTGTATTTAGCTTGTAATTCCTTCATTTCTTCAGGCTTTAACCAGCTATGGCCAAGGGCGATTTTTTCAGGACTAGGATATTTTTGAGCCATTCCTTTTGTTCCACTCACCAAATGAATTCTTGAATATGGTCTAATTGTTGATACGTCGTGCTGCACCAATAATGTTTTACCAAAATTTGTTTTGATGATGGTATTGTTCATATTACCACGATAGTTCTTGTTGGCATATTCTTTGAAGAAATCATCTTTTGCTGCCAACTCATTTGCCATTTTTCCCATGGTGAAATCATTGGTGCTCATGGATGTTAAATAGTCAAATTTATCACCTCTGTTGATGTTCATGCATTGGGCAATTGGACCAAGTCCATGGGTAGGGTATAGACTACCATTCCTAGTCATGTTCTCTTTCAAACGCCACATATCAGCATATCCATCTTTATCAAATAAATAATCTTTTGTAAGGTCATGATTATAGGCTCCTTCTGCATGAATGACTTCTCCCAAAGCTCCGTTGCGCGCCATGTTCAAGGTCAATAACTCAAAAAAGTCATAGCAGCAATTCTCAAGCATCATCATGTGCTTTCTGGTCTTCTCAGACGTTTCAACCAACTCCCAACATTCGTCAACTGTTTTCGCTGCAGGCACTTCAGATGCTGCATGCTTGCCATTTTTCATAGCATAAACAGATATCGGTGTATGAAGATGCCATGGCGTGGTTACATAAATCAAGTCTATATCATTAGATTCACAAAGCGCCTTCCAACCTTCTTCACCAGAGTAAGATTTTGCCTTTGGCAATCCTTTTTTGGTTAGTATGTTTTGTGCTTTGTCAACCCTGTCTGAATATTTATCACACAATGCCTTTATCTCAACTCCCTCAATATAACTAAGCCTGTCAACAGCACCTGGACCTCTTTGTCCGAGTCCTACTACACCAATTCTAACCACAGGGAGCTTTGGTGCTGCAAATCCGCACATGTTAAAAGGTGCGGCTTGTTGTGCAAGGTTGTTTGCATAATTGGATGTTGGTATTCCTGTTGCAACTGCTCCAGATCCAAGGGCAATATTTCTTAAAAATGAGCGACGATCAGTACTCATGAAAAATTGTTTTAGGTGAAAACTAAAGATAAGGAAAAAGTTTTCAAATGCAAGACCTCCAAACATTAAACCTTCAACCTTAAACTAAATTACAAATTCAACCAATAATTCATCTTAAACACCAAGGCCCTGTTTTTATTTTTCATGAACGGATCCGTGAAATAGTTATCCGAGTAAACAATAAACAAGTCACTCATAGGCTTGTATCTCCATTGAACTCGACTGTTGATATTGAAGTTGTTTCGCTGGTTGTTGTATTGTAAAAAGGTTGTCCAGAACAAATTATTAGAAAAATTGATTTCAATCCTTGGTGCTATTAGGAACAAATTACTCTTGCCATACTTTTCAGGGAAAGTCAACTTAGCTTGTTGAACGCTCACAGAAAAATTACCCCAAGGTTGTACTCGGTAGTTTGCCATTACCTCATACTGTAAAATGGTGCCATTGAAAAACTGACCTGTTCCAAATGTTGTGCTATATGAGAATTTTTTTCTGATGTCTGACATGTAAGTTACAACACCTGTTGCTGTTCTGTATTTTCCTGGTGGTATTGGCGCTTTGTCTGTAAATGAAGTGTTGAATAAAAGATTGTTTGGATTGTATCCTCCTTTCACAATCAAATTCGATGCATTTTTATACATAATATTCAATGTAACATCATGGTTGCTTTCATTAAATGTTCCATCTAAATTGAATATCATATAATTTTCTAATCCCAACCTGATTTGATTTATTTTTTTGTTTTTAGGGAAGAAAGTATGTCTGATTTCGTTGAATAATTGATTGAATCCTTTCCTTGTAACGGTTCCCAACAATGCATCGTAGTTGTCGATTCGATTGATGAATCCCATGTCTGCATAGTACTTGTCTGTGATGGTGCCCGCATCAACAATGATATTCCATTGTTTTGTAAAATAACCACCACCCGCATTGGTATAGTATTGTGGCGTTTTGATCATTTCTTTGAATGACATGTGATATCCTGCCCAAGCATTCCATTTTCCAGATGGATTGATGAAATTATATTCGAGTCCTGTATTCCTGCCATAACGATCTAGAGGGTCTGTAAAAGAATGTTTTTTATCCTCAAGCCCTTGTCTGTTTAAAAAATATCCTTTGATGGATGACCGTGCTTGAACCTGTTGGTTGAACGTGATGGCGGTATAGTTTTGTGCTGCTGCATCACCTTTTGCCAAGGTTTGCATGTTCATCATGCCAACCCTGGTTTTCTTGCTGATGTTCCCGCTTATGCGTGCCCCTGCAGCAATTGGAATCTTGTTCCCAAATTTATCCAATCCAATCGTTCTTGAATAAAATGGACGTATTGGAGGAATCCCGTATGACGAAAACAAATCATCGTTTTCCAAGAAAAATGTTCTTCTTTCTGGAAAGAATATGTCAAACCTGGTTAGGTTTGTAACCTGCTTGTCTACCTCCACCTGAGAGAAATCAGGATTTATTGTTAAATCCAGGTTCAGCGATGAACTCAAGGCTATCTTGGCATCAAAGCCCGCACTTATTTTGGCAATGGCCGGACTCCCATCTTCGTTGTTTTTGGTGATAGAACCAGAAGAATATGGAATGATGGCTATGTTAGTACCTGGCGTAGGCGGTGGAGTGTCCCAATTCAATGACCCAGAATATCCAAAGTCATAAAAAGGGAAATTAGTTGGCATGTCTGTCCAACTAGAAAACTCATTGCTCTTTACATCATTTCTTAAAAAATTTACACCCCAATTTGTTTTTCCTTCTTTGAACCTCAATGTTTTAAAAGGAATGGCTATTTCTGCAATCCAATAGGTTTCATGCCTTGTGGTTGCAGAATACCACTTATTATCCCAACTAAAACTCATCTCATCACTGCTCGTTCCTGCTGAAATTAGGTCCTCCGTTTGAACATTGTATGGGGTCACTGCAAAAAGAAAACCATTGGTACGTTGGTTCACCGGATCAATGGCAATGGCTACTGCATCACTGGTTAGAAAGGTTTGGTCTCTTTTTAATGTTTGTGCTACATAAAAATTGGTATCAATCGCTTTAAAGGAAACATATAAAAATTGATTGTCGTAGGTCATTTTTACATAAGTCTGCCTATTCGGATTGCCTACATCATTTGGCCACTTTCTATAAAATTGTGCTGTTTCTTCCGCATCATTCCATGCACTTTCATCAAGCACACCATCTATTTTAATAGCTGAACTGGCTTTTTTAATGGTCAATTTAAACTGTTCTTGAAAGTTTATTGCAGTTTGGGCTGATGATTCGAACCCTATAAATAAAAGCATCAACAGTGAGAATTCAACTTTCCTTTTCATGAATTAAAAGCGTTTTTATTAACCTTATTCCTCCTAAACTGGTGCAATTTCACCATTTTTGCATTCAAAATTTCATTAAATATTGCAAGAGGGATTATGTGCGGATAAATGGACGAACTTTTTTGAGTATTTAATTTACCTATCTTGTAGCCATGCTTTATCGTTTTGCCAAAATATTGATGTGGATTACCCTCAGGATTTTTTTCAGAAAAATCAGAATCATTGGGATTGAAAAATTATTGAATAATAAGCCTGCCATCTTGATTGCCAACCACAGTGCTTCTTTTCTTGATGCGATGGTGCTTACTGTGTTCCTAAAAAGACCACTGTATTTTTTTGTACGAGGGGATATTTTTCATCATCCTCTTGTCTATAAAATTTTTACACTGATACACATGGTGCCTATTTTTAGTGGTGATGATGGGAAGGACAACCTCGCAAAAAATAAAAATACGTTTAACCGAGGTCGCGATATTTTGCAAGGGAATAAATTATTGCTCATCTTTCCGGAAGGATTTAGCAGGTTGTCTAAATCAATTACCCCTTTTAAGAAAGGCACAGCCAGGGTGGCATTTCAGACTGCATTCGACAGCAATTTAAAAGAAGATTTAACCATAGAAACTGTTGCGCTCAATTATTCTTTTCATGGATTTAGATCAGACTTGGTTATTCGTGTTGGAGATTCAATCAACATTGCTTCTTATGAAGATCTTTATAGAACCCAGCCTAATCATGCCATTTCAAAATTGACGTTGAACATGTATGATGTTTTTGAGAAAAATGTACTGCATGTGGTTCAGCCGGAAAGAACACTATTTGTTGAATCTTTGTTGAGGATGCTTTTTGTGGATGTTAAGTGTGAAGCTACTTCGTTTTTTGAAAAGGGAAGATTCGTATGCACCCATGTATCTTCACTGTCTGTAGAAGCGTTTTCTATTGCACAGCAGGATTTGATTGATTATGAAACAAAAATCTACTATTACGGAATTTTAGATAATGAAATAAGTCAGCCTCCAACAAGGTTATTTGGACGAACAATTTTATTGATGTTATTTTCTCCTTTTGCACTACTTGGGTTTTTCATTTGGCAACTTATTTTTAAATTGACAAAATGGATAGCTGACAAAACAGTAACTCGGGATGATTTTTACACAAGCGTTTTCAGTGGTGTAGCAGGTGTACTTGGACTTATTTGGTGGTTGATACTATTCATTGTTGCATTGAGTATGGGTAATTCGGTTGGATTTATGGTTGTAGCTGTTTCCCCAATTTTTTATTATTTTTATTTGATATGGATGGAAGAATTGCGCCACCTAAAATCATCATACAAAGCTCAATATCTTGTTAGACAACAACTAAGTTTACATCAGACATTGGTTCTGTGGAGAAGAAAAATAGCTTTTTGGAATTGATTACTCATCGTTTCTTATTAAGTCAGGCCTGCGTTCTGAAGTTCTTGCCAGTGCTTGATCAAATCGCCAATCCTCAATTTTTTTATGGTCTCCACTCATCAAAACATCAGGAACTTTCCAACCCCTGAATTCTTCGGGCCTTGTATAAACAGGGGGAGCTAATAAATTGTCTTGAAACGAATCAAACAAAGCAGATGTTTCATCATTGAGAACGCCAGGGATGATTCTCCCAATCGCATCTACAATAACAGCAGCAGCAAGTTCACCGCCACTCAACACAAAATCACCGATAGAAATTTCCTTGGTGATGAAATGATCTCTTACTCGTTGATCTATTCCCTTGTAATGGCCGCAGATAAATAACAAAGAGTTTTTCAAAGAAAGGGCATTGGCCATTCCTTGTTCAAAAACAACCCCATCAGGTGTTAAATAAATAATTTCATCAAAGGCAAATTTGGCATTGAGCTCTTCGATGGCATTAACTAAGGGTTCGCACATCATCACCATCCCAGCACCACCACCAAATTGATAGTCATCAACCATGCCATAGGCATTCACGGCCCAATCACGCAAATGATGGACGGTTACGGTCATTAAACCCTTGTCAGCAGCCCTTTTCATGATTGAATGGCTGAATGGACTTTCTAATAATTCTGGAACTACGCTTATTATGTGGATGGTCATGGTGATTTTTTATACAGCCAGGGACGAGGGATATTTATACAGCCAGGGACTAGGGACATGGGACGAGGGACAAGGAACAGCCAATACAAATGAAGAATGAAAAATGTAGAATGAAAAATGTGGAATGAAAAATCTAGAGTGAAAAATGAAGGCGAGGACTGAAAATGAAGAGTGAAAAATAAAGGTTGGAAAAAATTCCCCTCACCTTCTCCCTAAGGGGAAGGTGAGGCTTCCTTCACTTTTCATTCTTCACTTTTCATTCTTCACTTTTCATTCTTCATTTAAACTTCATCATTTTCCACAAACTCATCCAAATCCCTACGCTCTTTTTTTGTTGGTCGGCCTATTTTTGATTGTCTTTTTCCTGAGTAAAAACTAGCTGCTTGTGATGCAATTCTTTCTACTTCTTCAGCAGGGGTTTGATCTTCATAATACTTTATAGCTTCACTGTATTGCAAGCGACTGTAAAGAAGATCTGTAACTTTTACAACCCATTTTTTTTCCAGGGTTTTGACCTCATAAACATCTCCAATCTTCACAGCCCTAGACGCTTTCACAGAGTCTCCATTTAATTTCACGCGTCCCTTCTCACAGGCTGCAGATGCAACAGTCCTGGTTTTGAACAACCGAATTGACCATAAATATTTATCAAGCCTTAACTTCTCTTTATCCATCGTTTAAACTTTAAACTTTAAACATTAAACTCTTCAACCCCTTCAACCCCTTCAACCTCTTCAACCTCTTCAACCTCTTCAACTAACCTCAACCTC
>CANLED010000102.1 GCA_947489175.1 Chitinophagaceae bacterium
GTTTAGAAACCCTCCTTACGAAGATCTATATGTAGACGGCTGGTATGCTTTTTTATGTTGCCCGAAATAAAGTCGAATAAAAATTCTTAGCACAGAGATTTCTATAAATAAAATGCAAAGGCTGAGGATAACAATCAAGGCAATTTGATCTGATTCAATGTAGGTAAAAAACAAATCGATGCCTATAAACAAGGGTGATATTGGAAAGCCTCCAATGCCCAAGCAGCAAATCAAAAATAATATTGTTTGTTTAGGATATTTATAGCTATTGCCATGGTATTTATTGAGTTCAATGTCATTTTCTGCGTGGTGCAATTTAGAAATTGTGATGAAGCCCAATGTTCCAAAGAATAGTACACAGCTTAAGTAAATCAAAATTGATGAGTGCTGTACATTTCCAAAGACAGCGATTGAAATTATGATGGATATTTGTGCCATTATTATGTTTACCCAGGCTCTTTTTGCTGATTCTCTTTCGGTAAATGAAAGCAGTATAAAGACCAATGCAATTCCAGCATAAATCAATTGAAGTCCGTTTTTAGCTGTTGTAGTTTCAATAATGCTACTGTACTTGATAATTGGTGCTATTATCATCAAACCAAATAGAATTATTCTTGCAAAAGGGGTATTTAACATCCAGAGTTTATTACCCATCCATTTAAAGGGTTTCCATAAAAGGGCATGCATGTTTTGATCCATGTTGAATTCCTTGATACCCAGTGTGTATATTGTGTTTTGTAGGACATTATTTTCTGCTGATTTATTCAACTTGAAATTGAATAGTTGGTTGTGTATTAGGTACCCCAAAACAGATGGCGAAACCAACAATTGGTATGTTCTTAAAAAAGCATTTGCTGCAAAGTGAATAACGGCAAGTACATGAAAACCTAACGCAACTTCAATAAAAATTAGTCCAATTTGAACAATTGACACATAAGCAATTTGGGTTTTTGCGGTTGATTGAACTTTTGCGATAATGTTGGCTGTGAATGCAGTTGCCAATCCAAATCCTATCATCATTAATTTTATGAATGGTAAGTTCTCCCACAGTGGATATGTGCGAAGCATCAGAAATACGCCAAGGTGAATGGATAATGCGCCATAGAAAATAGCACTTGAGCTAGAAGGTCCTTCCATGGCTCTTGGTATCCATGATGAAAATGGGAATAGGGCTGATTTTATAGCAGCAGCAAGAAGTAGGAAGGATGCGATTAATGTTACGACGAGGGAATTGTCTGCCGAAATAGTTTTAATAATTTGGCTTTCTCTAATTTCGCTGAATGCAATGTTGCTGTGCCAGAGGTGATGGGCTAACCACATGGCCAGTATCAGAAATACGTCTCCTAGTCTATACAGTGAGATTACCTTGAATGCATTTTTAACAGGTAAGAAGCGATCACGAAAAAAGGCAATCAACACAAATGAAGAAATGCCAACAGCTTCCCAGCCGATGAACAAGGTTTCAAAATTACCCGATGTTACGATGATGCTGTATCCTAAAAAAAAGAACAGGATGTTGTTGAAGTATCTTTTATAACCACCTTCACGGTGTAAATAATATTTGCTGAATACAGAAACCATCAATACGATCATTGATCCTGCCCATAGAAATACTGCTGATATATAATCGAAATAATAGCCAATATAGAACTCAAAGCCCACCGTTTTATACAATACGAGTTGTTTTATGTTTAAATCGGGGGCTCCGATTTTTATCCAATTGAAAATAAAATAAGTGCTAAAAATCAGTTGAATACCTCCTGTGAGGATGGCCACAAAAGAGACTGCTTTTTCCTTGTTTTTAGGCACCAAGAGGTTTATCAAAAAACCTGCTAAAGGTATTAGAATGAAATATTGTAAAAGTTGCTGCATGTTGATTTAATTGGTGCTGAAAACAGGTAAATTTTCTTGGGTTGAATCAACTATGTTTGAAGATTTCATTTTCATTGAATTCCTAAATAGGTCGTTGTTGATCTTGCCAAGTTGCTGAGCGATGATGTGGTATTCGATGAATTCACCGTTTGAAAAGTGGAATAGTTTTTTTAAATATGGATCTAAAACAACCAAATGAATCCAATCGTTGATGTACCACTGGTAAATATCATTTGAAGATTTAATTACTTTCAAAACAACTTCAGGACTGTGTTCTATGACAACTAGCAAACGAACAGGGTCGTGTACTTCTATCATTTGTAATGGAAGTCCGGGTCTTAGGTCGCCATCACTGCTGTTTGAAACTCCAATTAGTCCATTCACATTATGCGGTAGCTTTGTACCTGCACCAAGTTTGTGGTTGTCTATTCTCGAAAAGTAGTATTCTAGGTTTATTCCTCCGCAGACTGGACCAATAGGTCTGATAACGTTGGTTAATAGTGATCCATCTGGGTCAGTCGTAAAGTCGTAAGAGTTGAGGAACGCCCTTCTATCTAAGAATAAATTTTTTGTCATTTCTCTTCTACCAATAATACACAAAGCATTTGATCCATGTCCAAGTTCAGGTCTCGGTTCAAAAAGAGAAACGGAACGCTTGTTTATTTCATTCCTTATGTTTTTAATGCCAGCTTCGCTGTTTATTGAAGCAAATCTTCTTGACCTTTCTCTTGCATTGAGGTCAAGAGCCGTTTCGAAGTGAGCGGCGTTAACCTTGTGTTTTTCTTTGTTTGTTTGAGACAATATACGGGTGTCATAAAACAATATAATGTCTGCTGCTGTATCATGAAGAGCACCAATGAATTGTGTAGTTTCGGGGATCTCTATTCCTTTTGTTTTTAGTGCTTCTCGTACGTCTATATGATTGGCCATAAACGACAACACCCTCGCATTTACTGATCCAGGTCTGCCACTGCAGGCACCACAATCATGGGCGCCATGGTGTGGGTTGTTTGCACTGCTAGATCCATGCGCAACAATATAAACCAATGGAGAAAAGTTTTTTGCCATGCCGATGTTTCTGAGAAACATTTCAACCCGAGCGGTCATTTCTGGAATGGTAAAACCTATTTGTAAACCATTTTCTGTATCACCTGGATCGATATTTTCTATGGATAATTCAGCGTCTACTCCAACATGCATAAATGCATTTGAGATAGCGGGGCTCATCTTGGGTCTTATGAGGTTGATCATCGTTTTAACACCCGCCCAGAGTCCTAGTCCCAACGTAAATAAAGTGCCCTGTAAAAAGAGATTTGAATTTCTGCTATACAGCAACTCATGTTTTCTGATCATTTGATTTCCTGATTCTTTTATCAGGTACTTAGGTGTAACAGGTGCGGGGCAAAGTTTTTCTAGGAATTTTGCATTCTGTGCTTTGAAATAAAATTCAACACCAAAAAAGCCAGGTGAGCCAAATGTTTCGCAGTCGGTGTCAGTTTGTTCTAAATATCTTCTCAGTGAGCACTCTCTTTCATCAATACAAAAAACGGACTGAAAAGATTTGGTGGTAATTGTATTGCTTTGAATTGAATATTTTTCTGATACACCCAAGAGAACATTGTCGTAGTAGCTCCATTCAAAAGCATCTTGAAATAGCATCAACACTTCTTGTAGTTCGTTTGTAGAAACTTCTTCAAAAAGATCAATGGGAGAACCAATATTATATGATGCAAGAGGCATCCATTTTTGTCCATATTGATTGTCTAATGCGTCAATTTCTAAGATGAGCTCAAAATATATAACATCCTTTAACGAAATTCTTCTTTTGTCTAGCAAGCTATCTGGTTTGTCTTCGATTGCGGAAACCATGCCAGACCAACCCCTGTGAGAGAACTGTTGGTCAAATAAATATTGTTCATAATATTTTTCATCACCAACGATTATTTTAAGCAAATCTTCAATACGCAACGACTTGTTGTGCAACAGGTTTTTTGCTCTCTTTGATTTAAGGAAACCGGATATATTGTTTTTTTCTAAGTTGATGATTGATTGAAGAAAACCTTCAGATGACAAAGGGAATTTTTGAATGGATATTCCTTGGTCTAGGTATGCGCTGAGAACTCTAAACAATAGTGGTTGCACAAGATTGTCTAGGTCAATTTTGTATATTTTTTTTCCTGTATTTCTGAGTTCACCAATCCTGCAAATTTGGTTTGTATTGTGGGTTTTGGTTAACACCAATTCTAGCCACATAGCTTTAGCAGCAGTTCCTTTTTTATTTTTTATAACTTTTTCAAGTATGTCTGGTTTGATTCTTCCATTTTTATACATCTTTCTGAATTCTTGAAGCTGCAGTGTGACGCTGTATCCGAAGATTTCTGATGCAGTAAAAATGGCTTCATAGAATTTCATGTGTTGAAAGGCATGCAATGAATTGTGGTGTATGAAATCTTTAAGTGGTGTTTGAGAAGGAAGAAAGTGCTTCAAGTTATGAAGTACTTTTCCTTCATCAAAGTTGTTATTAGCAACGGCAGATTTAACAAGGGGTTCTTGTAAAAGCATGTGTTAATAATTTACTGCAAGAAATATGCATGACAGTGCAATGCAAGCCAATGCATCTTCCAAACATGATGATGATTTGAGTTGATTTTAGTGCCCTGAAACGCCCATGAAATCAGGAATTTTTGTGAGTTGAACCTGAATGTTTTTTAACACTGCAGTTTCTTTGAAGTTGTGGATAATTTCAACTACATCAAGATCAATGTAATGCGATGCACTTCCATCTATATGAACAACCGAATCTGAAGGCAGGTCTGCGAGTTTTTTAAGGATACTGCCTTTATTGATGAAGCTTACATTCTCTGCGAGTTTGATGTGAACATTACCACCGTCCTCTTTTTTATCATGGTGAATGGTGTAATCTCTTTTGTAGTTTTCCCTCAGAATGTAAAAAATTGAGACCATCATACCCAGTGCAATTCCTTTAAGCAGGTCAGAAAACTGAACAGCAATGATAGTGATGATGAAAGGAAGAAATTGCTCCCATCCAAGTTTGTACATCGACTTAAAGAGGGAAATTTTTGCCAGTTTGTATCCAACAACAAGAAGCACCGCTGCTAAACATGCCAACGGTATTTTGTTTAATATTGTTGCAAGACCAATGACGCTAACCGTTAAAAAAATGCCATGAATAATTGCGGAAAGTTTGGTTTTCCCACCTGCATTTACGTTTGCAGAGGTTCTTACAATAACAGCAGTAAGGGGGAGTCCGCCAATCATGCCAGAGATGATATTACCTATTCCCTGTGCTTTCAATTCCCTATTTGTAGGTGTTATCCTCTTGAAAGGATCCAACTTGTCTGCAGCTTCAGTACTCAATAAAGTTTCCAAACTGGCAATAATGGCAATTGTAAAGGCCATTACATACACATGATAATTGGTTAAAGCAGAGAAGTCAGGCAGCGTAAATTGCCTAACGAAATCACCTGCAGACGCAGCAACAGGCAGTTTAACCAACTGGTCTGGGTTTAATGCCCAAGTTGGCATAGAACTTGTAAAATATCCATTGAGTAATGTGCCAACAACCACAGCGACCAATGCGCCAGGAATCCATTTAAAAAGGGTTACTTTTTTCATCGCTGGTAAATCCCAGATAATCATGATGGCCAATGAAATCAATGCAATGGTAAGAGCACCATTTTGAAAGTACTGTCCAGAACCCTTAATATAACCCATCGCAACAGGAGTTTGTTTGATGAGAAGGATGATGCCTATGGCAGCGAGCATTCCTTTGATGACACTGGATGGGAAATAATAACCAATGCTTCCAGCTTTGAGATATCCCAAAACTACTTGAATAATACCTGCCAACACAACGGCTAGTAAAAATGCTTCGAAGCTACCGAGCTCAGTGATGCCATTTAAAACAATGACGGTAAGTCCAGCCGCTGGTCCACTTACACTAATGGAAGACCCGCTTGCAAATGCTACAACGATGCCACCAACGATTCCAGCAATGATGCCAGAAAAAAGGGGTGCTCCGGATGCAAGGGCAATGCCTAAACACAAAGGAAGTGCCACTAAAAAAACCACTAATCCTGCTGGCAGGTCTTCTTTAATATATTTGAAAGTCAGTGCTTGACTTGGTTTATCAGATCTCATTCGATACAATTTTCAGGAAAATAAAAAATAGCCCATTCATAGAAACAAACGCGCCATAAATGGGTAATTTGCAACTTATTTAAATGATGTGCATGTTTAAAATAGATACCATATTTTGGCATCTCATTGGTCAAGAGATCCTATTGGGTGGAGGAATGATGAGTTTTGAGTAGAATTCTAGTGGATCTCCTATCTTCTGAAGCAGGATGCGTTTGATTTGTATATTTTGTGAAA
The DNA here is from genome assembly GCA_947489175.1 of Chitinophagaceae bacterium. GTDB lineage: Bacteria > Bacteroidota > Bacteroidia > Chitinophagales > Chitinophagaceae > Pollutibacter. Next base: position 6,268 of record CANLED010000102.1, read on the forward strand.
GAAGAGAAAAAAAATGATGGTCGTTGATTAACTCGATCTTAATTATTTTTGATAGTTCTTCTTCAGCCTCTTTGCCCTCTGATTCACCATCAGCCTTGCTTTCTTCTTCATCAGGAAAAAACAACAGTTCAGTTAGGTCGTCTTTATTTTGTTGATCATTAAACATCAAATCAATATTCCTGAAAGGAAGAGTCTGAATTGTGATAATGAGCAATAATAAATATATGATTAACTTCCTTTTCATTGCCAACAGTGGGCTTTCCAGTTTACGGTGAAAAGTAAAAGTAAAGAATTAATTGTGTAGTAGCTTGCCTTATTACATTAACAAATAGCTATTTTATAAATATCTAATATAAATTGATTTTTATTAGATAATATTTATATAATTAGCTTAATGTTTTTTTTTATTGAATTATATACATTATTTCTCCGAATAAGTATAAATGATAATATTAGGGTAGAAAATCCTGTTTCAACTTATATAAATGTTATTAATTCAAAGAGTTTCTTCATCCAAATCATGAAAAATTGAGTTAAAAATTTTCTATTTGAGCATAAGAAAAGTAGTGTGGGTGAATTTAAATAACCTGTATCGTAACTTACAGTGTAAATAATTTCTTAAACCTAACATTCGGTTCAAAACAACCATAAGTTATGCCATTAGAATCTGCCATACCTATTTTAGCCTATTTAGAACATGCTGCTACAGTCACATTTTACAAAGAAGTTTTGGG
>CANLED010000103.1 GCA_947489175.1 Chitinophagaceae bacterium
ATGGTTAAAGGTCCAGGTGAAGTTTACGGAGGCAGTTATATCACCTTAGATAAGCCGATTGATTTCTCTGCAGGTAAGACAGTGAAGGTTAAAGTGTTTTCACCAAGAGTTGGCGCCAAGTTGTTGTTGAAAGTTGAAAACTTGAATGATGGTGGCATTAATTTCGAGAAGGAAGTGGTAACAACAAAGGCCGGGGCATGGGAAGAACTGACTTTCGATTACAGCACAATCAACACTACAAAAAGTTATCAAAAAGTGGTGGTGATATTTGACTTAGGTACTGTAGGAGATGGTTCAGCCAATTTTACTTTTTACTTTGATGACATCACGCTTAATTAATTTTTAAAAAACTATGTTTATGATACATAAATTTATAAAACACAGTCTAGTTGCAATGTCACTTGTCATTGGCATTTCATCATGTGAAAAGACTGAATATTCGTTTGGTAATATTACATCGCCATCTAATCTTACGCTCACTGCAGTTGTTGCAGGAGCGGATGCTGCAAATCCGAATGGCAATGGATCAGGTGCTGTTACAATTACAGCTACTGCTTCTAATGTGCTTAACTACAAGGTTGATTTTGGTGATGGAAAGGTGCAAATGTTGCCTTCCGGAAACATTCAATACAAGTATTCAATGCCAGGCGTAAATGAATTCACCATCTCTGTAAATGCGGTAGGTACAGCAGGTGTTGTTTCAACCATCAGCAAAAAAATAAAGGTATTTGTTGCCTTTGAAATTCCTGCTGCTATTTTGCAAAACTTAACTGGCGGTTCATCTAAGATTTGGATTTGTGATAAAGGTGCTGATGGACATTTTGGTGTTGGACCAAGTGATGGATTTTCGCCTTCTTATTATGCAGCAGGTCCTGATAGCAGGGCTGCTGACGGGTTTTATGATGATGAGGTAAAATTTGCTAAAACAGCCAATAACCAAATTACATTGGATTTGGATAACAAGGGTGGTACTTTCATTTTAGGAGCAGCTGTTTCATTTTATGGACAAACTGGTCCAGAAGGTCAATATCCTTTGTCAACTAAAGGTGTAAAAAATCTAGCTTTCATGGATGCTACTTCAGCGAGTACGCCAGCTATTTCAACCAGGATTCAGTTTTCTGTTCCAGGCAATGGTTTGGTGTGCATTGGTTTAGGTGGAACAACCTATGAAATCTTATCATTAACTGCAACAACCATGAATTTGAGAACTATCGGAAAAGATGGATTGTCTTGGTATCAAAAACTCAAAGTAAAACCCTAATAAATGAAGAAAATTTTAGTGAGTCTAATAATTTTATTCTCTTGTATTACCAAATTAAGCTTTGGTAATACAAGAATTGTGGGTGATACATTGAAATCAACCCAAAACGAAATGAAGCTTTTTTGGGCTGAAGAATTTGATAAATCAGGTGCCCCAGATTCAACCAAATGGACATATGATATTGGAAACGGTCCTGATGGTTGGGGAAACCAAGAATTGGAATATTATACCGACAGGATTCAAAATGCTTATGTAGAAAATGGGGTGTTGAAAGTCAAAGCAATCAAGGAAACTTATGAAGGCCGTGGGTATACTTCTGCAAGAATGTTAACCAAGGGGAAGTTTGAGTTCATGTACGGAACAGTTGAGATACGCGCTAAAGTGCCTGCTGCTGTTGGAACTTGGCCTGCTGTGTGGATGATGGGTGGTGATTTTGAAAAAGTTGGTTGGCCAGCTTGTGGTGAAATCGATATTCTCGAACACAGAGGCTCTGATTTGAATAAAATTGTAAGTGCATTGCATTATCCCGGAAGAGCTGGTGGTAATTGCAACATGAATTCTACTACAATCAGCAACGCTTCAACGGAATTTCACACATACAGAGCCGAATGGACGAAGTCTTCCATCCAAGTTTTTGTTGATGGTAAATTATTTCATTCTGTGCCACTAACACCAGAAATGCCCTACCATAAAAATTTCTTTTTTCTGATTAATTTGGCAATTGGCGGTGGTTTTGGAGGTCCCGTTGATCCAGCTTTTACAACTTCAACATTTGAAGTAGATTATATCAGGGTATATAAATAATTTTTTTTAGTTGTTAGAAAATGTGAATGGTAGCACCCTTGGAAGTTCATTCTGACAAGGGTGTTTTTTTTCTTTATAAGCATAAAAGAAAGAGTTTTATGTTAACTTGTTGAATAATTTTTATCCTTGATCTACAAGACCTTAAAATAAAAAGTATGAAATATTTTCAAAATCATTTTATTGCAATAGCACTCGTCTTTTTTTTAATGAGTTGTGAAAAAAAAACAACAGAACCTGCGGTTCAGAACAAGGTTCCAACCAATCTAGTCATCAACGCAACTGTGAGTAATGATGCTTCCGGTAAAGTTACTTTTTCAGCAACAGCAGACAATGCCGTTACGTATAAGTTTGAGTTAGGAAATGGAGATGTTATGGTAGAGCCAACAGGTATTGCGAATTATAAATACACTGAAAATGGAACCAATGCATACACTGTAACAGTAACGGCAACAAGTTCAACAGGACAGACACTTTCAAAAACAAAAGATATTACTGTAACAGTTGATTTACTAAGCCAGCCCCCATTTTGGTCTGAAGAATTTGATGTAGCCGGGGCTCCAAATCCAGCCAAGTGGGTTTATGATATTGGAACAGGATCTAATGGGTGGGGCAATGCAGAACTGCAATATTATACAGAAAGGTCACAGAATGTTTTTATAGACAACGGAACCTTGAAAATTAGAGCAGTAAAAGAGAGTTATAGTGGAAGCAACTGGACCTCAACGAGGATGAAAACTTTAAGTAAGTTTGCATTTAAGTATGGTACTGTTGTTATCAGGGCAAAGGTTCCTTCTGGTGTAGGAACTTGGCCTGCTGTGTGGATGATGGGAACGGATATTGGTACAGTTGGTTGGCCAGCCTGTGGCGAAATTGATATTTTAGAGCATGTAGGAAAAGAGCAAAATAAAGTGTTTGCAAGTTTGCACTATCCTGGAAGAACAGGAGGCAATGCTGTTACCAATACCAAGATTATTTCCAATGCGTCAACGGAGTTTCATGATTTTAAGCTAGAGTGGAGTGTATCATCCATAAAGTTTTATGTTGACAATATTTTGTTCCATACTGTAGCCAACTCAAGCAGCATTCCATTCAACAAAGATTTTTTCTTTTTGGTGAATTTAGCCATGGGAGGAAATTTTGGTGGCAATGTTGATGCAGCTTTAAACACAGCAACTTTTGAAGTAGATTTTATCCGTGTTTATAAATAATATTTTAATTTATTGCTTGAACCATTCCTCCTTTATTTTTTTGAAGGAGGAATTTGTTTTAATAGCCAATCAGTGAATTCATCGGCCGCAATTTTATTTTGGAAACTGCTGTTCAGTCTATCGTTTACAATGTATTCGTCATAAATCCATGGGTCTGCAATGGCAATGACCATTCCCTTTCCATATACTGAAGAAGCGAAGATTGTTTTTCCTTGAATATCAAGGATTGATTTTGCATCCTTGCTTAGGTCTATTGTACAAACTTCCTTCATATAAAGGGTTCTTCCCTTTTTAAATATTTCATGATTATCCGGGATGTTTATTTGTCCAACCGAAATATCTTTCTTCACTGGGTTTAATTGTTCATCGGTGAAGTGCAACCCAAATTTTTCAGCTAAAATGTTGAAGTGTTGAAGGTCAGCGTTGGCAGAATCGTTTGCAAACATCACCAATACTCCACCTTTTTTCACCCACGATGCAATTGCTTTTGCATCAGCGGCATTCATATAGTTAGGGTTTGGTTTGTCTTTGAAATTATCAGGATCAGCAACAATATACACATCAGCTTTTTTAAGATCTTGAATGGTTGCCTTGGTTTCTAAGCTTGAAAGTTTTATTCCTTTAGCACTCATGATACCACCCCAAATGGAGTAGCTTCTGAGGTCTTTGCTGTCCCAAGTATACCTGTATAAAGATTCTGTGCTGTCGGCATTTTTTTTGACTTCACTGTTATAAAAATAATCCAACATGACAGTCTTTTGTTGTGAATTTGAAGTCAGGGGAAGTGAAACAATAAATAATGTAAAAAGCTTAGCTAACTTATTAAAAAAATTAATCATGTGAGGGTTATTAATGCCATAAATGTACAATCATTCGGGCTTTTTTGGGCAGTAAAAATTCAACAAACTGAACGAAATCCTTTTCGTATATAAATAACCCTATTTAAACGTTTTAGTAAAAGCATTTATTTAAATTCATACACTGATTTTTTTCAATATTATTTTTTGATTAAAATAGGGTTAACAAATCAAACATTTAAAACTGCAATCATGAGAAAACTGTTATTTCTGACTTCTCTATTTTTATGCTTAACCAGCATATCTTGGGCTCAATCCCGAAAATTAACTGGCCATGTAGTTGCTAGTGAAAATGGTTCAAATTTATCAGGTGCAAGTGTTACCATCAAGGGAACATCCAAAGGTGTTGTAACAAATGCCGAAGGAAAATTTTCAATTGACATTCCTACCAAAGGAACTTCAGTTGTTGTTATCAATTCAATTGGTTATGCCTCCCAAGAATTTCGGGTTACTACCCAAACCGATTTAATGGTAAAACTTGTTACAGAAACCAAAGCGTTGGATGATGTAGTAGTGGTGGGTTATGGATCCGTAAAGAAAAAAGATTTAACAGGAGCTGTTGGATCTGTTAAAGCGACAGAAATTGTTAGGGGTAATCCTGCCAATGCAACACAGGCTTTGCAAGGTCAGGTGCCAGGGGTCTTGGTTACCAAAATGAGTAACAAGCCTGGTCAACTTTGGCAGATTGCCATTCGTGGTGAAAATACCATTACACCCAATCCAAATGCTGATGGAGGTGTTAACCTCACATATACATCAAGTACACAACAGTTCCAGGGAACTGAACCATTGGTTGTTATTGATGGAATCATCGGTGGTAAATTGCAGGATATTAACCCTGCTGATATAGAATCTATGGATATCCTGAAGGATGCCTCATCTACCGCCATCTATGGCTCAAGGGGTGCGAATGGAGTAATTATCATCAGCTCAAAGCGTGGATTGTCTGGGAAACCAAGGGTTACCTTAGATAGCTATTTTGGACAAAGGACGCCTGCACATCTTCCAGAAATGGAAAATGCAAAGGAGTTTTATAAATCTACCATTACTGATGCACAGTTGAATGGCTCAACCATCACTGAAGCATCTGCCTTCAACGTGAATGAATTGGCGATTATTAACAGCGGAAAGACTGTTGACTTGGCCAGGTTGGTTGCCGGTCCTGGTATGAATGCAGGTTCTACTTTGTCTATTTCAGGTGGAAACGGTGCAACAACTTATAGGATTTCAGGTGGATATATTCAGGAAGATGGTATGGTACCATTGACTTATTACAAGAAATACAACATGAATACTGCGGTAGATTCTAAAATTACGCGGTATCTAAAAGTTGGTTTTTCACTGTATCAGAATTATTCAACCAATCCAACGGGTTCCTTTGAAGTGCCAAGAACCGTATACCGTGAAAGACCGACTTCAACAATTTATTACAAAGACCTTGTAGATGCAGCCATCGGTGGAGATGCCGCTTTGGGCGCAGTGAATGGATTTGCCGTAAGGATGGGAAGGGGTAGTGCGGTTAATCCACTGTTGGAAGCCAGCAGCCGCGACAATTATACCTGGACCCGCAATGTTAATAGCCAGATGGGAAATGCTTATGCTGAAATCAATCTTTTGGAAGGTTTGGTATTCAAATCTTCACTTTCTCTTGCCTATCAACTGGCTAAACAAGACGAGTACAGGGGTAAATATTCAAAGGCCATTAACGTTACTGGTGCTACAAGGGCTTCTGTTGAAAATGATTTCCTGAGCTCATATACATTTGACAACCAGTTGACCTATAATTACCAGAAAGGCAAAAGCAAGTTGAATGTTACCGCACTCCAAAGTGCGTACAAGAATACCAATGAGTTCAACTATATTTCTGTCGTTGGTCTTCCTTATATTTCTTATTGGTATAACCTGGCCAGTACATCAGGTACGCCTGTCATTGGAAGTGGTTTTAACCAAAAAACACTTTCCTCATATATGGGAAGAATCAATTATACATTCAACGAAAAATACCTGCTGACTTTCACCGGTCGTTCTGATGGCGCATCCCAGTTGGCGCCTGGAAACAAGTGGGCATTTTTCCCATCAGGAGCCTTTGCATGGCGCTTGGGTGATGAAAAATTCTTCAAGAAAATCAAATCAATTTCTGACCTGAAACTGCGTGTAAGTTATGGTCAAGTTGGTAACTCTGTTGTATCGCCATATTCAACTTCAGCAACACTTACAGCAGCCAGTAACTATTCATTCGGACAAGCTGCTGGTATTGGTTTTGGTCCAAACAACCTAGCCAACCAAGGCCTTGGTTGGGAAAGAAGCCAGGAGCTGAATCTTGGTTTGAACATAGGTTTATTCAACAACAGAATCACTGCAGTAGCTGAAGTGTACAACCGCACAACCAAAGACTTGATTATGAGGCAATCCATTCCTACTACAAATGGCTTCAGCTCAGTCATTTCTAACGTGGGTAGGGTTTCGAATAAGGGGATTGAGTTGTTGTTGAACACTGTGAATATCCAAACAAAAGATTTTCAGTGGACAAGCTCAATCAACTTTACAAAAAACATAAACAAACTTGAGGAGTTGGCCAACGGCGCCAAGTTTGGCTACAGTGGAAGCAATACAAGCCCTGAATCTATTCTTGCTGTAGGATATCCATTGAAGAGTTTCATGTATTTTCAGTCCAATGGCATTTGGCAGTTGAAAGACAGTGTAGCGGCCAAAACTTATGGAGCTGTTCCAGGTTCTGTGCGCATTGTTGACCAGAACAAAGATGGTAAGATCAGTGCAGGTGTGCTTGGTCAGGACGACAGGGTAATCTTGGGGTCACAATTGCCCAATTTCACCCTTGGTTTTACCAACAGGGTC
>CANLED010000104.1 GCA_947489175.1 Chitinophagaceae bacterium
AAAGTGATTGAAAGAAGCAACAAGAATGCTGTCATAGAAACCGGTGAAATAGAAATTGAAGTCACAGAATTCACCATTTTGAATAAATCGGCAGTCCCTCCATTTACCATTCAGGACGATACGGATGGCGGAGATGATATCCGCATGAAATACAGGTATTTAGACCTTAGGAGGAATGCAGTAAAGAAAAACCTTGAATTGAGGTATGCCGTTAACAGATCTGCACGAAACTACTTGCATGAAAATGCATTCATGGATATTGAAACACCATTTTTAATCAAATCAACCCCAGAAGGTGCACGTGATTTTGTAGTGCCCTCTAGGATGAATACTGGACAGTTTTATGCCTTACCACAATCACCACAAACATTCAAACAATTGCTGATGGTGAGTGGGTACGACCGCTATTATCAGATTGTGAAATGCTTTAGGGATGAAGATTTGCGTGCAGATAGGCAACCAGAATTTACACAGATAGATTGTGAGATGGCCTTTGTAGAGCAGGAAGACATTTTGAATATGTTTGAAGGTTTGATAAAAACGATATTCAAAGATGTAAAAAACATCGATTACACAGATGTTGTTAAACGCATGACTTGGGAAAATGCTATGTGGCAGTATGGAAATGACAAGCCAGACATACGTTTTGGTATGGATATTTGCACATTCAAGAAACCAGTTTCTGTTTATACCAGCAAATCCGATTATAGCAACCTAATTGCAGACGCAGGATTCGTGGTTTTTGATGGAGCAGAATCGGTGCTGGCAATTGCAGTTCCAGGTGGTGCTGCCTACACAAGGAAGCAACTAGATGAGCTTACAGAGTGGGTAAAAAGGCCTCAAATTGGCATGAAGGGTCTTGCTTACATTAGGTACAATGAAGATGGAAGTTTAAAAAGCAGCATAGATAAATTTTATAGCGAAGAGAGATTAAAGTTAATAGCAGACGCAGCTGGTGCCCAAAAAGGCGATATCGTCATGATTCTTGCTGGTGCTGAGGAAAGAACCAGGAAGGCCACCAGTGAGCTTAGGCTTGAGCTTGGAGAGCAGCTAGGACTAAGAAAAAAGGATGAACTGAAATTGTTGTGGGTGTTGGATTTTCCACTCTTTGAATATGCGGAAGACGACAACAGGTGGGTTGCCCGTCACCATCCGTTTACTTCACCAAAGCCGGATCAAATTCAGACCATGATTGAAAATGATCCCTTAATTCATGATGCGGCCAACTATCTTTCTCATCCATACGCCCAAATCAAGGCCAATGCATACGATATGGTATTGAATGGCAATGAAATTGGTGGAGGTTCCATAAGAATATTCCAACGTGAGTTGCAAGAGAAGATGTTTGCAGCCCTAGGGATGTCAGAAGAAGAAGCGCTGCATAAATTTGGATTTTTATTAGGAGCATTTGAATATGGAGCACCGCCGCATGGTGGCATTGCATTTGGATTTGACCGTCTGTGTTCAATATTGGGGGGAAGTGAAAGTATTCGTGACTTCATTGCTTTCCCCAAAAACAATTCAGGAAGGGATGTGATGCTAGATGCACCTTCTTCTATTGATGATAGTCAGTTGAAGGAATTGGGGATAGTAGTTGAGTAGTTGAAGGAGTTGAAGGGGTTGAAGGGGTTGAAGGGGTTGCAAAATTTATGGTTTGGTGTTGATATTTTTTCTGATAGGAATATTGAACTCTTTTTCAGCTATATCTACCATCATAGAAAATGCCATTGCTTTCAGTTCTGCATCCTTCACTTGTATTTCTAACTCAGCTATCCGTTTTTTCATCTGCTGAACCTCAAATTCATCTTTTTGGGAACCAGAGGCTAATGGTATTTTTTTTCCATTTTATTGATATTTATAGCAAGTTTAGTCTTTTATTGCTGATTTTTAGTGAAATTATCCGAATTACTTATCCTTCAGATCAAACTTACATGAACAGATTTAACGCAATACTTACTCAAAATATCATGTGTAGATATTCCGAGCATACATGATTTTTGGTCAGAATTTGTTGATTATCATTTTAAAAATAGATAATGACTAGAGAAAATCTCTTTAACCCGTCCATTTAGAATGCGATTGCTTAAACCTGCTTTAAGACAAGTCAAAGTAATTAATATGGTGAATTATACCTTCCAATTTTTCTGCGGTAAGTGGGAAGGTACCTTTTATACAAAAAAGATAGTTCTACTGATTTGTAGTTGACAGATCCCGTTTTTGAAGTGGAAGCGTTTACATCGTAACTCAATCCAAACTGGAATCCATTGAATACGTAACCAATATATGGGGTTATCGCATCATTTAATCGGTAGTAAAGTCCCAAATTAAAAATCCTAACTTTATTTTCTTCAAATGACTGTTCACCGTGTTGAATTCCCATCATTGCTCCCAATGAAGTGATGCTCATACCATCTTGAATAATGTGTAAAGCGCTGAAATTTGCACTAATTAATTCATTGATAGCGGTTCCAAAATCTGCATGGGCACTGTATCTTGGAGATATCTTTTTTGTAGGGTCATTCAAAAGACTCCTTTTGGTCTTAATGAACCGATACCCAGAAATACCAACATTTAAAAAAGAAAATTCAGTATCGTATGTGTACAGAAGTCCAGCTGTTGCCGAAGTGAATGAAGTTGAATTGCCAAGATTGGTTTCAGCTATGGGTAAGGCCTGATTAAACCCAGTGCTAGAAAGTTGTTGATCGAATGTCAATCCCCCAAGGTCAACCCTAGTGCTGTTGTTTACCATACCCAATGCAACTGAAATGCCATTACCATTGTCATCTAAAGCCTGATGGTAGCTTGCATTTAAGTTTATAAAATTGCTTTTATACAATCCCTCCATTGCCTTTTCTGAAAGTAACATTCCTCCAATCCCAAAATAACTTTGGTTTTCGAGAGATTTCAATTTGCCATCAATGGAAATGGTTTGGGTGCTATAAGGCGATATGTTTCCTATCCATTGGCGCCTGATGTTGCTTATTGCTCTCCAGTCTGCATCACTGGATCCTGCTAAAGCAGGATTGACTGACAATGGCGATGCAAAAAACTGTGAAAAATTAGGCTCTTGTGCATGCACACAAACAGGAATTATTGCTGCCAAAGCAAAGCCAAACTGTAATAAAAATATTTTTTTTATTGATTTTTTCATCTCATCGTATTAACAATACACTACCTGTTTGTTGAACCTTGTTTCCCTTGATATCTATTCCTTCTGCAATCCACAAGTAAGCATCCATGGGTTGATCCTTACCAAAACTAATTCCGTTCCATCCTTGTGCAGTTGTTCGTGTTTCGTAAACCTGTTTTCCGAATTTATTAAAAATTTTCAGGAAGGTCAACGACTTCATACCGGCTATATAAGGATAGAGAAGATCATTTACGCCATCTCCGTTAGGAGTGAAAGACTTGGGAACAAAAATATTGACCAAAGCTGAATCAAATACCAGCACTTTGACGGTATCTATGGTGATGCAACCTGCAGGAGACATCATCTTAATAAAATATGATTGCGTTTGGTTATAGCTAAATACCGGATTGTTTATTCTGTAAAAATTGAGGCCCCATGAAGGTTGCCAATCATATGCGTAATTGATACCCTCAAAGGTTCTAGCCTTCAGTTGAATAGGCCTAGCTGAATTGGTGCTCACCGTTTCCAATTTCACCGCACGTATTGGCTCGGCAATCATGATCAGGCTGTCTTTTGAAATGGAATAGGTACAAGATGGAACACTGGCAGAAAGTGTGATTTTTTTCAATCCTCCTTTCTTGAAGACGGCTGTTGCATTGTACAATTTGGAGGAGTCTTCGCCGTTGAAATTCCATTTCCAGCTGATGTTCCTTACGGATGAGGTATCTGAATAATTGAGGAATTGTTTTACAGTGTTGATACAGTTCACAGGGTCATTTGTAAATGAAATATCAAATGTTTTCAGGTCTGCCATCTTGATGCTGTTTACTGACATGTTGGTACATCCCAAAGAGTCTGTTACTATGGCTGTGTAAGTACCTTGGACATAGGCATTGAAATTGACACTGTTGGCATTGCTAATTAAGGTATCATTCCGGTACCACTGGTACACCTTAGCTAATGGCGAGATGGACATAGGCTGGAACTGTCCAATACAGATAAGGGTTCCATTTGGTGCATTGATTGTATTCAATGGCAGCTTGTTTAATCGCTGAACAATGCTGGCAACACCATTTGAAGTGGAGTTTGTATCGCTTGAACAATAAGCATCACTTACATTCACAATGGTCATACGGTATACAGAATCATTGGGAAGATTGGATTGAACAAAAATTGAATTGGGTTTTGAAAAGCCTCCAACCTGGGTAAGGAAGCCATCTTTGTTATCGATATAACTGATAGACCAAGGACCTGTTCCCGTAAAACTGAGTCCCAAAGTATCTGCAGCGTTAATGCAAATATTAGCAGGCCCTGTTATCTTAACCCGTGGAGTTGGATTGACAGCAACCTTCAATTGGAAAGGTAGGCCCATACAGCCATTGGTGCTTGTCTGAACCTGGTAACCTGCAAATACAATGCTGTTGCCAGAGTTCGTCAATGTTTGGGTTATGCTTGACTTATAGGTGGTATCATTAGAAGTGTATCCACCCAATGCAAACGATGGATTGACTTCATTGAATTTCCATTTGTAAAGGGTATTGCTTGGCACCGCTGAGGGTGTGAAAACGATTTGTTGTCCATTGCAGCTGTTGGCATTTTGATCTCCAATTTTAGCAATGGGCTTAACCGTAACAAATACATTGAATGGTTTTAGCGCACAAGTTGGATTGGAAGGAATTATGGTGTAGACAGCCAATGCATTAGAATTGATTCCACTGTTCAACGTATCATATACCAGGGTTTGAGGAGCTGTTTTTTGGGTAAAGCTACTCAATGACCCTGATGGTAAAATGGTTGGGGCTGCCCAAGTATAGGTAGTGCGCATCGGTTCAAGATCAACAGGCAAGCTGAATTGGCTTCCGCTGCAAATGGTAATTTTTTGATCCGGCACAATGGGTGCAGGATTAACAGTGAAAGTTACAAATTGTGTACTGTCTGTACAGCCATTGAAAGTAGTCCGGTAATTATAAATAACCTTTATTGGATTGATTGTGGAATCGAGCAGGGTTTCATCTATAAGAAAGCTTCCTCTTGAAGACATATTACTTAATCCTGCAATGCTATCCCTAGTCCAAGTGAAAATGGTACCTGGTGTATTGCTGGTTGGAATATACGTAAATGGCGTACCGCTACAAATATCAGGCAATGTTTTGGGACTGCTCAAAACAGGAATAGGATTTACAACCACGCTCAATGTGAATGGATTTCCCAAGCAGCCCCCTGAACTGGCTCCTGGGATGATAGGCGTAAGGTTATATACAGCAACAGAAGGGAAATCAGTGAGATTCTTAAGACTTCCTGTAACGTTGGCTGCTGGTATGATGGTGTTTTCAGTTCCTCCAATCAATCCAACGCCAAGACTCGGTCTGCTCCAAAGGAAAACAGCACCTACGCTGTTAGGTGGGTTGATGGTGAAATTAGTGCCACTGCAAACAGGGGTTGTTTGATCATTCAACGTAAGTACCGGATTGACCACTTCATAAACAGTTTGCTGGTTAGTACATCCGTTAGCAGACATAGTAAATACATAAGGAACCTGAACAGTATTGAAAGTTGTGTTGGTTAGTTTTTCGCTGATGCTGTTGAACCCCTGTGTTAATGGTTCTGTTACTCCAACAACATAAGACCTAGACCAACTGAAACTCACATCCCTAGTACTACTAACAGGGGTATAATTGAAAAGATTCTCAGAACAGATTGGCGTTGGCTTGAAGGGACTGGTAAGAATAGGCTGTGGATTCACAACCACTTTAACCAACTGTGTTTTTGCATTCAAACAACCGTTATACAGCAATGAAAACCGATAGTTTACCGTAATGGGGTCTCCTATTGAGTCAATAAGCAATTCGTTGATATCTGCATAACCAGATGTGGCAGCATTTTGAAGACCTGATATCCCATCCCTCTCCCAAATGAAAGCAGTTCCAGGAAAATTACTAGTTGGCGTATAACTCAAAGTAGTTCCACTGCAGATGGCAGGTAAGTTCAATGGACTTGTTAATGTTGCAGAATTGGCTTTTACATTCACCTTAACCGTGAAAGCATTACCAATACAACCATTGGCAACTGGGGTAACACTATAATATGCTCGTCCAGTAGTTGTATCGCTATTGGTATTTCTAAGGGTCTGGCTAATAAAGGTCTGTAATATGTTTTGCGGAGATCCTCCGGTGATTCCATTGCTGTATGTTGGTTCTACCCATTTATACAATGATCCCGCTGGAAGATTATTCGGCATGGCTACGGTAAATGGACTACCACTGCATACAGTTGAAACCAAGGTGTCTGTAATGTAAGGTGATGCCTTCACTGTTACCACAATTGAGAATGGCTTACCAACACATTCTCCAAACCTTGGAGTTATCTTGTAAGTGGACATTACATCGATGGAGTTGGTTGTATTGGTCAACACCTGACTGAAACTGGGCACTGGTATGGTTTGATCAACACCACCAATTACTGCATTTGGAATATTGAATACTGGTGCATCCCATGTATACGTAGTGATAAATGGCAAGGGTGATGGATTCATTGAAAATGGATTACCCGGGCAAATGGTGGTATCCTTGTTCAAAATTGTCGGCGTGGGGTTTACCGTCGCCACAAAAGTGAAGGGCTTACCCGGACAACCTTGTGCAATTGGAGTAACCGTGTAGGTGGCCTGTGAAATATTATTGGAAACATCCGACAAGGTTTGTGTGATGCTCTGTACAGGGGAAGTATTGGCTGAAGCACCCACTAATGCATTGGCGGGAGCAACCACCGGCAATCCCCAGGTATATGATGTGGTAATGCCCGTCAGGTTGCTTGTGGGGGAAGTGGAAAACTGTGCC